>NZ_JBPCUJ010000122.1:0-93048 GCF_051011215.1 Lutimonas sp. | reverse complement strand
AGAACTAAATGTAAATGTATCATTTACATGATTATAATTTCTATGTTTAGATGAAGATTTTATGTCTAAATGGTATCATATTGATCTCACTATTTTCTGTGGGGCTGTGCTTCCCCGAGCTTCTCCTTAAAAAAATCCATGGTTCTGCTCCAGGCTAAAGTTGCGGCTTCCTTGTCATACCTTGGAGTTGTGTTATTGTGAAACCCATGATTTGCATTCTCATATATGTAGGCTGTATATTCTTTTTTTGCTTCCTTGAGGGCCTTTTCATACTCTGGCCAACCTTTGTTCACTCTTTCGTCTAATCCTCCAAATTGTAGCAGAAGAGGAGCGTTAATTTTGTCGATATCTTCTTTTGGTTGAGATCCGTAAAACGGTACAGCAGCTGATAAAGCAGGTACTTTTACCGCCATCATATTCGAAATCCAGCCCCCAAAACAAAAACCAACAACACCAACAGAGCCGTTGCAATCGGGATGCGCTTTCAGGTACTCATATGCTGCTATAAAATCTTCAAGCATTTCAGTTTTGTCTCTTTTCCGTTGCATCTCCCTTCCATCGTCGTCATTTCCAGGATAACCCCCGAGCGGGCTAAGTGCGTCCGGGGCGATGGTTATAAAACCGTCCAATGCTGCTATTCGTGCGGTATCTTCTATGTAAGGATTGAGCCCTCTGTTTTCATGAACTACTACGATGCCACCCATTTTAGCGTTCCTGTTTGAAGGTTTAGATACTAAAGCATTGATGGTTCCACCTCCTTTTGGGCTTTCGTATTGTATGAATGCCGAATCCAGTCTTGGATCATTCGGTTGTACCTGTACTGAATTTAAGTAGTCAGGCAGGATAAAACTTAAAAGGGAAGAAACTGTGATCCCGCCAACAGCGTATACAGAAAGTTTCTTAATAAAATCTCTTCGCTGTATGATGTTATGTGCATAATCGTCGTAAAGGTCAAATACTTCTTGATTGATATCTTTTTTCTCTAATTTCTTCATTATCTGTTAGGTTTGCTGTTTCCAATTTCTGCTTGTTTATAAAGATAGAAAATATTCAATACACACTATATAGATTTATTTCTATGGTATAAATTGCGTAGGAATAAAAAAGATACATCAAAATTCTTACTTTCATGGTTTAAACCGTTTATGGTCAATTCAATTCTAAATAAGGCATTCGAGGCAGCTAAGAAAGTAACCTTTGAAAAAGATGCCAAACTGATTTTTTTTAGTGATCTCCACAAAGGGGACAATAGTTATGCAGATGATTTTAGAAATAATATCAGGGTATACTCCCATGCCTTACAGACATATTTTGATAAGGATTTTACCTATGTGGAGTTGGGTGATGGCATTGAATTGTGGGAAAACAAATCTTTTAAACCTATCTTCGATGCTTACCAGCCCATTTTTAGCTTACTTCAGAGGTTTCATGAGAAAAAGAGGTTGTATCTGTTATGGGGCAATCATGACATGGAATTCAGGGATCCGCTAAAAGTGGAGCAGGTGATACGGAACTTTTTTCCGCCTAAAAATATCACCGATAAGGAAGCTTACTTTAACCTGGCTTATTACGAGAGCCTATTAATTAATTTTGAAGGATCTAACAGGTCTATTTTTGCCCTTCACGGTCATCAGGCAGACTATATGAATTACAGGCATTGGAAAATCAACAGGTTTTTTGTTCGTTATTTCTGGAAGTACGCGCAAAAGTGGTTCGGGATCAGAGATCCGACCAGTCCTGCGAAAAATTACAAGGAGCTTGTCAAGGTGGAAAAAAAGCTTCATCAATGGATTCTAGATCACAATCAACAAATGGTGCTGTGCGGACATACACACAGGCCAAGATTTCCGGATCCCGGCGATATTCCTCTGTTTAATGACGGAAGTTGCGTACATCCTAAGTCAATTATTGGAATTGAAATAGAAAATTATGAGATTTCACTGGTGAAATGGTATTTGGATGCGGGCGCAGATAAGGCAATCGTTAAAACGATATTGGAAGGACCGGTTTCCTTAGAGAAGTATCTCTAGCATGTATTTGTATCACCTGACATATGATGTCGCACGTTTATAGCTTAGTCTCATGTATCTTTGAGCTAATGATTTATGAAACATAAAGTAAATAAGTTCATAAGTATGAGAATTTCCCTAAGAAGAAACATAAATCATCAAATAGCTACAGGAAAAGAAAAATAAGTGATGACAGATCTGCTGAAAAACTTAAAACGCTCTATGCATATGATAGAGCGTTTCTTTATTTTTATCCTATGAATCGAGCCTAAACAGGTCTGCCATTCTCAAAATTAATTTTTTCTAGCAATTCTCCAGTTTCAGAAAAAGATTCAAAAGTACCGTCTTTTCTGTTATTCTTGTAGTAGCCAACTGTCTTAAGCTGCCCGTTTTTATAGTATTCTTCATAGGGTCCTTCTTTTCTGTCATCCGTCCAGGTTATGGAAGTCATAATTTGCCCATTATCGTAGTATTCTTCAATGTTTCCTTCCAATCGACCATTGTCATAGCTTCCTTTTCGCCATGGCTTGCCATTTTTATGATAGGTTTCAAAGTCACCATCTTTTTCATTAAAAGTGTATTGCGCTTTTACCTCAAGCTGCCCATTGTCATAAAACTTTTCATACGGCCCGTGTTTTTCTCCATCTGTCCAGAAGATCTTTTCATCGATTTGCCCATTTGAATAATAAAGGGTGCTTTCTCCGTGTTCTATACCATTTAAAAGTGTCCACTCACTTTTAACTTTTCCATTGGTATAGTTTTCATAGGCTATTCCGGTAAATTTAACATCGTTGTGATGAAAAACTCCATGTATAACCTTGAATTCAGATTTTTCTATGCGAACGGCCTCTTGCTGACAGCTAGCTGATATCAATAGTAGGCCAAGAGCAAGAACAGACATTATTTTCTTCATGACTTGAAAATTTTTATAAATTGTTGAATTAGTAAATTATTTAGCATTTCAAATGTATATAAATCCTGCTTATTTGCTCTCCAAATTAATTGAAAAATTTAATGCAAGACAAAAAAAATAATCAATATAAATAAGAAGGAACAGTCCTGTTTTCAATTAGCTTCCATCCCAGGTTGATTCCAGGAAATTGATGAAGTTTAGGCTCATAATATTTTCAATATCTTTTTTTGAATACCCTTTGGATGCCAGTTTTTCCGGAATGCTTTGCAGATCTGCAATCGTTTCCAGGTCCGATGGACACTGCTCTTTTCCAAATGCGCCATCCAGATCTGTACCGATACCAGCATGTTTGCTATTGCCGGCCAATTGACAAATATGATCAATATTATTTACCATCAGATCCAGGGTAACGCCCATGCTTTCCGGCGTTGAGATACCTCTTTTCCAATTCGGAACCATCATCCAGGCATCAAGTGCTACTCCAATAACAGCCTTACGACTAATTAGTTCTGTTATCTGTTCATCAGCAAACTGCCTGTTGTGATCAACAAATTTCCTGCAATTGTTATGGCTGGCCCATACAGGGCCGTCATAGACCTTCATGGTTTCCCAAAAACTTTGGTCACAAAGATGTGTGGCATCAAGGATTAATCCAAGTTCACTTATTACTTTTAGGAGTTCTTTGCCTTTTTCACCAATTCCTCCAACAGAATCAGTTCCGTGTGCATAGGTTCCAGGACCATAATGAGCAGGTCCTATAGCTCTGAGCCCTTGTTCCCATGCTTGATATAGGTAGTCAGGAGAAACGATGGAATCAGCGCCCTCAAGGCTTAAAATGTATCCTATGGGGGTATCTTTGGTGTTGGATTTCCAATTTTCAAGATGACTTCGAAGATCTGAAAGATTTTTAATGGCTCTCAGTTCACCTGATTTTTCCATTTCTTTATACCAGGCCAATTGTCCCTGTGTCTGAGACCAGGCCTGCTGAGGTGAATTCCAACCAGGCAATTCGCTGTCTCTTTTTACATACCTTGCGATTTGCGTAGCTACACAGATACCGATGTTTCCTCGGCGCATTGCTCCGAACGATACGGTATTTTTGCCGCGATCCGGCTTGTCTGTCATGCCCTCTTCGCTTTTTCTTATCTCATCTACTGTCCAGCGTAAATCTCGGTTCCACTCCAAGGCGTTCATGGATAAATCAAGGTGTGCATCAAATACCAGCATACTTATTGTTGTTTAGTGATTCGAATGTATTTTTCAAGGATATAACGGTCTAACCCGGCTTCTTCAATTTTTTCATGTCCTTGTTGAATTAAAGAGTCTCCTTTTACTTCAGCTTTAAAAGGAAAAACATGCCCTCTGTAAGCAGGAGCATTTATAAAATCGAGGGTTTCAATATAATCTTCTCCGTCATAGGTGTAGGTTCCTCCACCAGCAGTAAAAGTTTCATCGCTACCTTTGCCTTGATCGAAAAAGGCAAAATGACTCTCGTTAATGATCTTGATAAATTCTGTTTTATTCAGGTCTTTTACCTGTATCGAATCTTGCTCTTTGATGTGGGCATAGACAAGTTTCCAAGACCCTTCAATGTTGTTTTTTTCTAGGTTTTGAGAAACGACATTTGTATTTTTATCTTGTGTACATCCTATCAGTAGTAAGTTTGTAAGTATCAGGAATACAGTATTTTTCATAATTTCATTTAAAGTTATTAATTGTTAATGGTCGCGTGCGGCCACCATCCATTTTCCCACTGCAATATGATCCTTTATGGCATATGCATATGGGAATTTTGAGACAGTTGGGCATACGTGAATTGGAAGCGCAAAATGAGTGTCGCCAATTGCATGTTCGTCGCTATTATCGCAGGCAACAACGAGGTGTTCTTCGCTTTGAGAAATTTGTTTAAAATTGTTGTTTGATAAAAAATGCACTCTTGGAAGCTTCATTTCGGAGGCTACTGACTTATGTCCAAGATCAAAACATATTAAATTTTTATCTGGCTTGCTAACGATGCGGGTCATCAATATGGCAGCAGGTAAAAACTTTAAATCCCGGTAGTTGCTTGCGTAGCCGTAATCCCATAGAAGCGGTGTTCCAGGACTTAATTCCACCTGATCTCTTTTTTCATGTATTGGGAAAGTGGGTGTACCTCCTGCCACTACCAGTGGTTTTTCAGCCCCATCTTTTTCGAGTCGCTCTATCAGAGCAGCAATCTTATGATAGTCTTTATTGCAGGCCATTTCACGTTGGTTAAGGTCACCGTTGTGGATGTGTCCGTCATATACATGCAGTCCGAGAAGGTTGATCTCTGGATCATTTTGAAGCGAATGGAAAAGTGTTACCGCTGTTTCATTCGGAAGAATACCTGTGCGGTTCATTCCGTTGTTTATATCAATCCAGAGGTTTAGTTGCATGTTTGCTTTTTGAGCAGCTTTCCTGAAAGTGAGATGAGTTTGTTCGGAATCTACCAGTGTAGAGAACGAGATCTCGGGATAGTCTTTCATCAGCTGAAGAAAGCTATCCAGATGACGGGCTACAGGCTGCATCGCCAAAAGAATGTCTGTAGCGCCCGATCTGGCCAGTAATTCGGCTTCAGAAATGGTAGCACATTTGTATTTATTTATTCCAAGTTGTAGCTGAATTTCAATCACTTCAGCCATTTTGTGGGTTTTGATATGTGGTCGAAGTCGGTCATGATCTTTTGCCATGGAGCACATCAGTTCCGCATTGTATTGAATTCTGTCAGGATAAACAAGCAAGCTGGGACTTTCAAGTTTATGGCTGTCTTTTAGCTCATACCAGTTCATTGCACATGATTTTTAATAAAGCTCAAACATGGCTTCCACTTCTACAGGGATGCCGTCAGGAAGCATCATTCCAACCGCTGATCTTGCGCCAATACCATATTCTTTGCCAAATACGTCGGCCATTAGTTCGCTGAATCCATTCATCACCAATGGTTGTCTTTGAAAATCTGCGGTGCAATTCACCATGCCTAAGACCTTGACAATGCGTTTAACCTTGTCGATATCTCCAAAATGGGTGAGAATGGTGGAGAGCATGGTAAGGCCCACTTGTCGGGCGGCCAACTTTCCTTCTTCAAGGCTCAGGTTGTCGCCAACCCTCCCTTGCATCAAACTGCCGTCAAAGTTGACGGGTGCTTGCCCTGAAACGTATAAAAACTTCCCGACGACTAAAATTGGTCTGTAAACTCCTGCTGGTTTAGGGGCCGGAGGGAATTTTAAATTTAATTCTTCAATTGTTTGAGATACTAACTTGCTCATTTGATTATAATTTTAGACAAATAGATTTAATATTAAGACCCCCGTGATTCCTATAACACCTACCATTGTTTCCATTACGGTCCAGGTGCGCAGGGTGTCCTTAACGGATAAATTAAAATATTCCTTAAAGAGCCAGAAACCGCCGTCGTTAACGTGAGACAGCATAAGACTTCCAGAGCCTATGGCAAGTACCATCAGTTCCGGCGTTACTCCAGAACCGCTAACAAGTGGTAAAACAATACCTGCGGCTGTTAATCCGGCTACAGTTGCTGATCCAATACAGACTCTTAAGATTGTGGCAATAAGCCATCCTAACACCAAAGGAGGGATGCTTGATCCACTCAATAGGGCTCCCAGATAGTCACTTACCCCGCTATCTACCAGGATCTGCTTGAGAGCTCCGGCTCCTGCAATAATCAGTAAAACCATGGTAATACTGGCAACAGAAGTTGCTACTGAGTCCATGACTTCCTTCATTTCTTTGCCCCTTCCAAGGCCAAGCGTATAAATAGCTACCAGCACTGAAATTAGCATTGCCATTACTGGATTTCCGACGAAAATGATAAGATTCCGCATCGGAAAGTCCAAAGGCAGTATATAGTCCAGTAGGGTGGATAAGCCAATCAGAATGACGGGCAATAAGGCGGTGAAAACGCTAACGCCCATCTTGGGCATTTCTTCGTCTTTTAATACGGTTGGGTTGTGAAACTCAGGTAGGGGAGTTGCTACCACTTTTTTAATGGTTCTTGAAAAGAGGGGTCCGGCAATAACAATGGCTGGTATCGCAACGATAATGCCGTACAACATTGTTTTCCCAATACTTGCGTCAAACATGCCGGCTATTGCTGTAGGTGCCGGATGGGGAGGTAAAAAGCCATGGGTAACGGATAATGAAGTCAGCATCGGTAATCCTACGTAAATCAATGGCAGGTTTGTGGCTGCTGCTACGGTAAAAACAAGTGGAATTAGAATGACAAATCCGACAGTGTAGAACATGGGTATACCAACAATAAAGCCTGCCAGTACCACAGCCCATTGTATGTATTTAAGACCAAAACTATCAACAAGTTTGGTGGTGATACGCTGTGCGGCACCACTATCGGCCACAAGTTTGCCAAGCATTGCTCCCAAACCTAATATTAATACCAGAAAGCCCAGCGTGTTTCCAATACCGGTTTGTATGGATACAATAATGCTATTGAGTTCCATTCCCTGTAAAACTCCCACGAGCAGACAGACAATGACAAAGGAGATAAATGCATTTAATTTAAAAACAGCAATTAATAAAAATAAAAGGATGATACCTAATACAACGATAAGAAGCGGCATAGAAGTTTATTTATGTTTGGAATTCATAAAGCTAAACTAAAAATTAAGAACCCGAAAGAAAATATATAAAGACAGAAGGGGGTAAGTTGTCGACGAATAGCATTTTTCATGGTAAAACGAGTTGCCGAATGCAGTGTTTGATTCCTGTGTATTTTAACGCAAATCATTGCGGGAAATGCATGAATTTACTCATTCTTGTGCTGTTCTTGTGACTTTAAAAATAAGCTAATGTGTCGCTTTAGGTAAATCTTTTAAAAATAAGATTATGAGACTTTTAGTATGTAACTATAAGAAATATCTATAATGTAAAAAACGGTAATTTTTCTATAACTTTTAAAGAATTGGGCTATTTTTTCTGGTATTTTCCAAGGAGTAGAAATGACCATAAAAATCAGTGCAAAAGGTTCGTTTTAAGAATGGCAATGCTTGACAGTAATTTATTGATCAACTCAATAAAAAGGATTATTTATTCAAAACCTGAAATTGCTGAAGCGCTGTTTTTAACTGCTCCGGATTTTTGAAATGAATACTGTGTATCCCCATTTTCCTTGCAGACTCTACGTTTTCAAGGCTATCATCTATAAAAACACTTTCTGAAGCAAGGAGTTTGAATCTTTCTAAAGTGATTTGGTAGATCTTTGGGAAGGGTTTTCTGGTGTGTTCTTCGCCACTAACAACAATTCCTTCGAATAGATTTAAGAAGTCAAAACGCTTTTTTGCAATTGGAAATGTTTCTGAACTCCAATTAGTCAAAGCATAAAGTTTTACTTCGTTCAAAGATTTTAATTTTCTTAAAATCAATTCAGTACCTTTTATTTCACCCTTTAGCATTTCTTCCCATCGATCATAAAAAAGACCTATTTCTTTTTCGAATTCCGGAAACTGTTGCTTTAGAATCTGAGCACCTTCATCAAAGGTTCTTCCGGCATCCTGTTCGATATTCCAATCATGATTGCACACATTATTGAGGAAAAATGACATTTTCTCCGGCGTTTCGGCAAACACTTTCTCATAGAGGTATTCAGGATTCCAATCGACTAAAACACCACCCAAATCGAAAATAACATTTTTAATTTTTGGATGCTTCATGTCAGAGTTCATTTTGAGAATTAGACTTATCAGAGTTTTCCATTAAAAATGCCTTGATAAAATTGTCAATTTCACCATTCAACACTGCGTCCACATTTGCTGTTTCTTCTTGGGTTCTAACATCTTTTACCAATTTATAGGGATGCATGACGTAATTTCTGATCTGAGAACCAAAATCAATCTTCATTTTTCCGGCTTCAATACTATCTCTTTTTTCACGCTGTTTTTGAAGCTCAATCTCATAGAGCTGTGATTTAAGCATCTGCATGGCCTTTTCACGATTTTCAAGTTGAGATCTTGTTTCGGAGTTTACCACCATGATACCTGAAGGTTTGTGTCGTAAAATGGCTTTGGTTTCTACTTTATTTACGTTTTGCCCACCGGCACCACCGGACCTGGCAAAGTCCCAGGAAATGTCAGCTGGGTTAATGTCAATTTCAATTGTATCATCCGCCAGTGGATAGACATATACAGAGGCAAAGGAAGTATGTCTTTTCGCATTGCTGTCAAAAGGAGAGATACGCACAAGTCTGTGAACCCCATTTTCACCTTTTAAATAGCCAAAGGCAAATTCTCCATCAATTTCCAGTGTAACAGTCTTTATACCTGCCACATCACCTCCCTGATAGTTTAGTTCTTTGATTTTATAGCCCTGTTTTTCACTCCACATCATATACATTCTCATGAGCATTTGCGCCCAGTCACAGCTTTCGGTTCCACCCGCTCCCGCCGTTATTTGAAGAACAGCACTTAAACTATCTCCTTCTTCTGAAAGCATGTTTTTAAACTCCAGAGATTCGAGAAAAGTAATGGATTTTTCATAATGCTTACCGACTTCCTCATCTGAGGCCTCACCTTCTTTGTAAAATTCAAATAAAACGGAAAGATCTTCGCAATCAGATTTGATGCGTTTATAATCATCCACCCATTTCTTTTTAGCTCTTAAGACCTTCATTAACCTTTCAGCTTCCTTAGAATTATTCCAGAATTCCGGGTCTGAGGCTTTTTCTTCCTCATTAGAGATTTCAATCAACTTTTTGTCAATATCCAGATAGCTTCTAAGATTATCTACACGTTCGACAATGTCTTTTATTTGATCAGCTGTAACCATGAGGCAAAAATAAACTAATTAATGACAATTGAAATTATGCGTTGAATTTTATAGTTTTAACAAAAATATTCATGATGAGTAAGCGTATTTTGAGTGTCGTTCTGTTTTTCGTCTGTCAGTTGACCTGGTCGCAGGATGCAGTATCCCTTAGTGAATCCACTAAGTATGAAGGTTTGTTCGACTTTTTTTATGATGAAAAGAAGGATAAGGTCTATTTGAAAGTGAAGACGTTAGAAAAGGAATTCCTTTATGTGAATGCCTTGTCCCAAGGAATTGGATCGAATGATATCGGTATTGACAGAGGTCAGTTGGGGAATGGGGTGGTCGTTAAATTTCATAAAGTTGGCAATAAGTTGTTGCTGCTGCAGCCGAATCAATGGTTCAGAGGGATCACCGACAATATGCAGGAAAAGAATAGCATCGAAGAGGCCTTTGCAAAATCAGTCTTGTTTGGCTTTGAGATTGAACAGGAGACAGGAGGCAGCTTTTTAGTCGATATTACAGACTTTTTGATTCGAGATGCACATGGAGTGTCCGCCAGGCTGAAACAAGGAAAGCAGGGTTCTTATACCCTTGATAAGGGAAGAAGCGGAATCAATCTTGAAAGAACTAGAGCCTTTCCAAAGAATATTGAATTTGATGTGTTGCTTACTTTCACGGGAGAGGCGGTAGGAAGAGAGATAAAAAGTGTGAGTCCAGATGCCTCAGCTGTAACCGTGTACCAGCATCATTCATTCGTGGAATTGCCGGATGAGGGTTATGTTCCGAGAAGCTATGATGTGCGTTCCGGGGGCTATCCCATGACTTATTTAGATTATGCAAGTCCGGTCAATGAACCGATTGAAAAACGTTTTATTTACCGGCATCGTTTAGAGAAAAAAGATAAAAATGCAGCCAGGAGCGAAGCTGTAGAGCCTATTATTTATTATCTGGATCCTGGTACCCCGGAGCCGGTTAGGTCCGCCTTGCTGGAAGGTGCTTCCTGGTGGAATCAGGCCTTTGAGGCAGCGGGTTATGAAAATGCTTTTCAGGTAGCCATGTTGCCTGAAGATGCTGATCCCATGGATCTTCGATATAATGTCATTCAATGGGTACATCGCTCAACAAGAGGCTGGAGTTATGGTGGAAGTATTTCAGATCCCCGAACGGGAGAAATCATCAAAGGGCATGTGAGTTTGGGTTCATTGCGCATTCGACAAGATTTTATGATAGCTCTGGCTTTGCAGTCGGCCTACAAAAGTACGGAAGCGAAGGATGATTTTGCCATGCAACTGGCTTTGGCAAGAATTAGGCAGCTATCAGCTCATGAAGTAGGACATACACTTGGTTTTGCCCATAATTTTGCGGCAAGTACGACCAACAGAGCATCCGTTATGGACTATCCGCATCCTTGGATAAAGCTGAAAGATGGTTCCCTTGATTTTTCTGAGGCATATGCTGTAGGCATCGGGGAATGGGACAAGATAATCGTGAAATATGCCTACGAAGAATTTCCCGTAAACGAATATCAGGAGCTACAGAAGCTCCTGGATGATGCTTTTTTATCGGGGTTTAGATATATTTCTGATGCTGATGCCAGAGCAAAAGGAGGTTCCCATGCCTATGCGCATTTGTGGGATAATGGCAATGATATTGTAGAGGAGCTGAATAGTGTTATGAAGGTGAGAAAGTATGCCATGGATCATTTTTCGCTCGATAATATTCGAAGTAAGGAGCCTTATTCGAAACTTGAAGATGTATTTGTGCCCCTTTATTTTTACCATCGTTACCAAACGGAGGCAGTCAGCAAGATGATTGGAGGCTGGGATTATTCTTTTTCCGTTAAAAGCGGCACGTCACAGGAAATGAGACAAGTTGCTCCTGAAAAGCAAAGGGAGGCCCTGGAAGAACTGATGAAAACTATTTCAGTTGAGAATCTGGTGATTCCTGAATCGTTGCTGCCACTTTTTCCACCAAGAGCTATCTCTTACGGCAGAAGCAGGGAGTCCTTTAAAAGTAATCTGGGCGTTAATTTTGATCCTTTTGCTGCGGCAGCGACCGCCTCATCGCATACCTTCAGACTATTATTGCATCCTGAAAGAACTTCAAGACTCATTTTAGGTCAAAGTTTGGATAAAGATCAATTATCATTTGAAGAGTTGCTGGATGTATTGTATGAGAATACTTTTAAGAAAGAGCACAAGAATGGATATGTCACTCAGATTCAAAATGTTATTAACGAACAGTTTTTGCAGGATCTGTTTGATTTGTTGTCCGACGAAAAGGTTTATTTTCAAGTGAAGGCCATCGGACTTGGCAAACTTACTGAGTGGAGTTCGATGTTGACATCAGGAAATAAAAAAGATGATGCACAAGGTTTGGAGCAGTATTTAAAAAGGCAAATAGATACTTTTATCAAGGATCCAACTTCAAGAACATCCTCCAATATATTAGAAATCCCGGATGGTTCTCCCATCGGTATGGATTCATTTGAATGAACAACGTGATATTGAAACAGTATGTATATGGACATCAATTGTGATTTAGGAGAAGGTATATCAGGCGAGGAGGCCATCATGTCTTTGGTGGATTCCTGCAGTATCGCCTGTGGAGGTCATTACGGTGATGCCGATTCGATGATCAAAACACTTACACTTGCTCAGAAATTTGGTGTCAAGGCCGGCGCACATCCGTCGTATATTGACCCAATAAATTTTGGTAGAAAAGTAATGGACATATCTCCGGTGCGATTAAAACAGCAAATAATGGAGCAAATTTCAACCTTAGATCAGCTTTCCAAATCCATAGGGTTGACATTGCATCATGTAAAAGCGCATGGAGCACTGTATAATGAGGCAGCACGTAACAAAACAATTGGCAATGTATTGATTGATTCAGTTGTTAGTTTTGGGCGAGATCTTTGTATATTCGTTCCCTATGCATCTAATTTACATCAACTGGCAATTGATAGAAATGTAAAGCACTGGATTGAAGTTTTTGCGGATCGAAATTATAGGGAAAACTATGAATTGATTTCAAGAGGCCATGAGAATGCTGTAATATTAGAGCCATTAAAAGTTAAAAACAGGGTGAGAATGATGGTCCAAGAACGACAGGTAAAGTTAGAAAACGGACAGGGATTGCCCATAGAATTTGATACAATTTGCGTTCATGGTGATCATCCCAAAGCCTTCGAAATAGTAAAAGGTTTAAACGCACTTAAACAAGAATCATCTTGAATTTATACAAGTTAAAATATAAACCTTTGGGCAGTATTGCTGTTCTTATTGAATGGCCGAAGTCAATTGAGCAGGCTGTGTTAAAAAACATCAACCTTTTTCGTCACAAAATACATGTGGATATGGGAGAATATGTTTTAGAAACAGTTCCTGCCTATAATTCGCTCACTGTTTTTTTTGATACGAGTAAAATAAAATACTCCGGGGTAGTTACAGATCTGAAGGAAATTTATGCTTCAAAGGATCAGAAATTACTCACGGCGAATACCATCTGGAAGATTCCGGTATGTTACGAAGATGAATTTGGTCTGGATATTAAAAAACTGGCCATGGCGAAAAAAATAAGTAAGGAGAAAATTATCAGCCTTCATAGTGAGCCATTATACGACATATATTTTATTGGTTTTTTACCTGGATTCCTCTATTTAGGTGGCCTGCCCGAAGTTTTGGAATATCCCAGGAAAGACAAGCCAAGATTAAAGATCAAGCAGGGTGATGTGGCCTTGGCAGGAAATCAAACAGGGATATACCCAAGAAGTAGTCCCGGAGGTTGGAATATTCTTGGAAATTCACCACTTCGCTTTTTTAATGTGGATGAATTTCCACCTTGTTTTGCGGTGGCAGGTGATAAGGTGCAATTTGTGCCAATTAGTAAAGAAGAACACAGTAATATCCTTCTGGAAGTGGAAAAAGGGACGTATAAAATACAAAGCGAGATTTATGGATAATAATATGCTTATTTTATCGGAAGGAATGCATACTTCTATCCAGGATCTGGGAAGAAAGGGGTACCGTGCCTTTGGAGTTCCGATTTCGGGAGCCATGGATAAGTACAGTGCCATCCTTGCCAATAAGCTGCTGAATAACGATGAGAAACTTCCGGTCATGGAGATGACCCTTATTGGTCCAAAAATTTTATTTGAAGACAACAGTCTCATTGTTTTAACCGGTGCCGACATGGCTCCTCATATCAATGGTGAGGCAATTCAAATGAATTTTGTTTACAAGGTAACCACCAGCGATGTGTTGAGTTTTGGAAATTTAAAAACAGGAGCCAGAACCTATCTGGGTGTGAAAGGAGGCTTTCTGACAGAAGAAAAATTGAATAGTTTTTCCTATTATGAAGGTGTTACTTCAAAAGAGAAAGTGCAGAAGGGAGATCGGCTTAAAATTGCATCTATTGAGGCAGGTTTGAATCCAAGCTCTTCAAAAATTAAAGTGAAGAGTGCTCATTTTAAAGAAAAGAAGCTGGAAGTGACCAAAGGTCCTGAATTCAACAGATTGACGAAAAAACATCGAGAATTGTTATTTTCAAAGGAATTTAAAATAGATGCTCATAACAATCGAATGGGGTATCAGTTAAAGAATAAATTCCCTCCGATTAAAAACGGAGAGATCATCACCTCGACGACAATTCCGGGAACTATCCAATTAACGCCTTCAGGTAAACTTATTATCATGATGCGCGACTGCCCTACAACGGGAGGTTACCCAAGGATTCTGCAACTCACCGATATCGCCATCAATCAATTGGCGCAGAAAAAAGAAAATGATAGTTTTAAGTTCGATTTGGAGAGTAGTTTTGATTTTTTAGGAAGGCTGGTGAATCGATTTAAGGATTAGGATAGATATAATTTGGTATGAAGAAAGAAGAAATAAACCTCATAAGTGATACAATTACACGTCCCACAGAACCGATGCTAGAGTATATGATGAAAGCGAAGGTAGGAGATGATGTATTTGGAGCTGACCCTACAGTGATAGACCTGCAGGATAAGGTGGCCGAGATGTTTGGAATGGAAGCGGCCTTGTTTTTTCCTTCAGGAACCATGGCAAATCAGGCGGCAATCAAAATTCATACACAGCCCGCAGAGCAGCTCATTTGCGATAAATGGTCACATGTGTATAATTATGAAAGCGGAGGAGCCTCCTTTCATTCAGGTGTTTCCTGTAATTTAATCGATGGAGACCGCGGAATGTTTAAGGCCTCTCAGCTAGAGGACCATATTCACGATCCGGAATTGTATTATTTACCCAAGTCAAGTTTGGTGGTAGTGGAAAACACAACCAACAAAGGTGGAGGTGCCTGCTGGGATTATACGGAACTGGAAAAGGTCAGGCAAATTTCTTCAGCGCATAAGTTGGCCTGTCATCTGGATGGGGCGCGTTTATTTAATGCCTTGGTCGCTAAAAACGAGTCACCAAAACAATATGGGGGCCTATTTGATACGATATCGATATGTCTTTCAAAAGGTTTGGGAGCACCTATAGGTTCTGTTTTGTTGTCCACTAAGGACAATATTAAAAAGGCTGTGCGTATTCGAAAGCTTTTTGGCGGAGGAATGCGTCAGGTTGGATATTTGGCGGCTGCGGGTATATATGCCTTGGATCATCATGTGGAGCGGTTGGCTGAAGATCACGACAAGGCTAAAAAGATTGGAAGTATATTGGAGAAATCTGAATGGGTATCGAAGGTAGAGCCGATTGAAACCAATATAATTATATTCAATTTGCACAAGCATCTGGATGAATCTATGTTCCTGCAACATCTCGAAAAAGCTCAGATCAAAATTATTTCAATGGGAGAGGGGAAGCTGAGGATCGTAACCCATCTTGATTTTACTGATTCAATGCTGGAGAAAGTGCTTTATGTTTTAGAATCGATGCCTGGCTAGGAAGAGCAAGCCTTTCTTTTTTCTACCTTTTAATTGCTGAAAAATAGCTTATTTTTGTAATGTCTCCGTCAAGGGGCCGTCCTAGAGAGAAAATAATAAGAGAAGATGAAGAAAGTTAGTTTTATGTTGCCCTTGGTTTTAGTGTTGACTTTAAATGTATTTGCGCAAAAAAAGAATAAAAATATGAATGATCAATTGGCTGTAGCCACCTTTGGAAATGGTTGTTTTTGGTGTACAGAAGCTATTTTTCAGCAGTTAAAAGGAGTGAAAACCGTGTTGCCAGGCTATACGGGCGGAGAGGTGAAGAATCCTACTTATAAGGAAGTATGTACGGGTACTACCGGGCATGCTGAAGCTATTCAGATAACCTATGATCCGGCTGTGATTGATTATAGAGCCTTGTTAGATGTTTTTTTCTATACGCATGATCCGACAACGTTGAACAGACAGGGAGGAGATGTTGGTACTCAATATAGATCAGCTATCTTTTTTCACGATAAAGAGCAACAGGCAGAAGCCGTGAATATCATCAATCAGTTGACGGCAGAAGGAGTGTATACCGATCCTATAGTGACAGAGGTGACTGAAATTGATATATTCTACGATGCAGAAGCCTATCATCAGAATTACTATAACAACAATAAGAACCAAGGTTATTGCAGGGCTGTGATCAATCCTAAGTTGGATAAATTCATGAAGAAATATGGTTCAATGACCAAGTAAACAGGGTGATTTTCGATAGACCTCTTTAAATGGTCATGGAAAAAATTCTTGTTTCCGGTTTATTGTTAATCAGCTTCAGGTCAAAAGCCATACAGATGTTTCTGACAAACATCCGACCCTTTTCTTTAACAATCAGTTTGTTTTCGGAAGATTGTACCAATCCATCATCAAACATTTCCTGTAAGCGGTTCAGAATTTCATTTTTCGTTTTCTGATCAAGCCCAAGATTCCATTCGGTTTCCAGGTTGCACATTAAATTTAATATATGCTTTCTGATAATCAGGTCATTGGTGCTCAGAAGATGTCCTCTGAAAATCGGAATCAAGCCTTCGTTTACTTTATCTGTATAGGCCTCAACTGATTTTTCATTTTGGGCAAAAGCGTACCAGGAATCACTTATAGAGGACATTCCCAAACCAATCATAAGTTCGGTTTTTCCTGCGGTATATCCCATAAAATTTCGATGTAAGTGCTTGTTATCCATCGCTTTGTATAAGGAGTCACTTGGAAGTGCAAAATGATCCATGCCAATTTCTACATAACCCGCATCAAAAAACAATTGCTTCCCTAATTCATACAAGTGTCTTTTCTCTTTGTCTTTTGGAAGGTCATTTTCATCATAACCTCGTTGCCCAACTCCTTTGATCCATGGCACATGGGCATAACTATAGTAGGCTATGCGATCAGGTTTTAGGGCAATTGTATTTTTAATGGTGTTTCTGATGCTTTCTTCCGTCTGGAATGGCAGGCCAAATACCAGATCATGACTGATAGAGGTGTATCCGATCTTTTTAGACAGCTCGTGAATCTTTTCTATCTGTTCGAAACTTTGAACTCTATTGATAGCCTTTTGTACTATAGGATCGTAGTCCTGAATACCAAAACTATTCCTTCTTGAGCCCAGATCATATAGCATCTGAAGCTGCTCTTCTGAAGTGTGGTTCGGGTGAGCCTCATAACTAAATTCAAAATCTTCAAACTTATCGGCTCGTTGGAAGATTCCGTCAATTAGTTTCTTTAGGTTGTTGGCAGAAAAAAAAGTAGGGGTGCCTCCTCCAAGGTGTATCTCACGTATTTTGGGTCTCTCTTTGATCAAATCACAATAAAGGTCCCATTCTTTAAGCACTGTTTCCATATAGGGTGTTTCCACGCTATGCCTTTTGGTAATTCGCTTATGGCAGGCACAAAAAGTGCAGAGGTTTTCACAAAATGGTAAATGAATATATAAGGTGATTCCTTCTTTCTCATTGCTCTCGTTAAAAGCCCTGATAGTAGTCTGCTTCCAATCAGCAACAGCAATACCTTCTTTATCCCAAAACGGAACCGTTGGGTAGCTGGTGTATCTCGGACCAGGAATATTGTATTTTTGAATCAGCTCTTTATTCATTTCCATTATATTTTAGACCGTTAAGCCTCGTATTCTTTTACAGCATCAATAAATGCTTTGGCATGATCAACAGGAATATTTGGCAGTATTCCATGACCCAAATTTACAATGTATTTATCTTTTCCAAAATCATTGATCATTTGTGTAACGATTTTTTTGATTTCAGCTGGTGGAGATAACAGTCTTGACGGATCCATATTTCCTTGAAGAGTAACATTGTTGTTTGTCAGCTTACGCGCAATTTTAGGACTTAAGGTCCAATCCACACCCAATGCGGAAACATGAGACTTTGCCATTTCTTCCATGGCAAACCAACATCCTTTTCCAAATGCAATAACCGGCGCCTCATGGTGTAAAGCGTCGATGATCTGTTTGATATATCTCCATGAAAACTCTTGATAATCAGTCGGTGATAGCATACCTCCCCAAGAATCAAAAATCTGCACAGCATCAACTCCGGCCTTGACTTTTTCTTTTAAATACGCAATGCTGGTGTCCGTGATTTTTTGTAGCAACTGATGTGCTGCAACCGGTTGGGTAAAACAAAACTCTTTTGCCTTGTCAAATGATTTTGATCCCTGACCTTGCACACAATAGCAAAAAACGGTCCATGGAGAGCCCGCGAAACCAATCAGAGGAATTTCATCGTTTAACTTTTCTTTGGTCATTTTGATGGCATCCATTACATAGCCCAATGTCTCATGGATATCGGGAACAATGGTTTCGTCAACATCTTTTTGACTGCGAATCGGGTTCGGTAAATAGGGGCCAAGACCTGCTTTCATTTCAAAAGGAATGTTCATGGCCTGAGGCACCACAAGAATGTCTGAAAATAAGATGGCAGCATCCATGCCATAACGTCGTATCGGTTGTACAGTGATTTCCGAGGCCAATTCAGGAGTCCTGCAGCGCGTAAAAAAATCATATTTTTCTTTAATAGCCATAAACTCCGGTAAATACCTTCCAGCCTGTCTCATCATCCATACGGGAGGTCTTGAAACAGTTTCGCCTCTCAGGGCTTTTAAGAATAAATCGTTCTTGATCATAATTATCTCTGGTCTCTAACAGCAATGCTGCTTTCAATTATTTTTTTGTTTGTTTTTCACTTACTTTGACCATTGAAATCTCAATGGCTCGTTCAATTTTCTTCAGATCCTTTTTACTTAAGGCGGAGGATAAAAACCAGGCTTCAAATTGTGAAGGAGGTAAAAACACACCGTTTTCCATCATTTGCCAAAAGAAGATTTTAAAACTATCTGTATTGCAGGTCTGGGCAGTACTAAAATCGGTCACTTCCTGGTCCGTAAAAAAAGGATTGATCATAGACCCGAAATGATTCACTTGTAAAGCCACTCCATGCCTATCGGCCGATGCCAGGAGCATCTCTTTTATCTTTTTCGCTTTTTTATTAAAAGATTTATAAGGATTCTGCTTTTTTAATTCTTTGAGAGTGGCAATTCCACAGGCCATGGCAATCGGGTTTCCGGAAAGTGTTCCGGCCTGATACATCGCTCCTAAAGGAGCCACCATATTCATTATTTCATCACTTGCTCCATAAGCTCCTACAGGAAAACCGCCTCCAATCACTTTGCCCAGACAGGTAATGTCAGCTTCCACTCCTAATAATTCTTGAGCACCGCCAAATTTTGATCTGAAGCCTGTCATAACTTCATCTAAAATTAACAGAATACCCTTTTCTTTGGTAAGGGCACGCAGTCCTTGGATGAATTCCTGGCTTGGCTCAACAACACCCATATTTCCGGCTATCGGTTCTACGATCACGGCGGCTATATCGTTGTTTTGCTCAATGTGTTTTTGAACACTTTCAAGGTTGTTGAATTCTGCAATGAGCGTGTTTTTTACAGCTTCATCCGGTACACCTGCGCTTCCAGGCAGGCTCAAGGTAGCCAGCCCCGATCCCGCAGCCACTAGCAAGGCATCTGTATGACCGTGGTAACAGCCGGAAAATTTGATAATTTTATTGTGTCCTGTGTAAGCCCTTGCTAATCTGATCGCACTTAATACAGCTTCTGTCCCGGAATTGACAAAGCGAACTTTGTCCATGCCCGGAAAGGCATTACAAACCATTTTAGCCAGTTTGATCTCTTTATTGGTTGAGGCACCAAAAGTATATCCTTTTTTGAGCCCCTTTTTAATAGATTTCTCTACTTTTTCATGGCGATGACCTAAGATCATAGGCCCATAAGACAATACCATATCAACGTATTCATTTCCGTCTACATCAACAATTTTACTTCCTTTGGCATGATCAATAAAAACGGGTACACCTCCTACAGATTTAAAGGCTCTTACCGGCGAATTAACCGCCCCTACAAGGTTTTTTTGCCCCTTGGTATAAAGTTCTATGGATTTTTCTAACTTCATTTGTAACTAATTTCTTGCTATTGATTCTTTAATAAATACTTGGCGACATCTTTTGCAAAATAAGTGATGATAATGTCGGCACCTGCTCTTTTCATGGAAAGCAAACTCTCCATCATTACTTTTTCTTCATCGATCCAGCCTTTTTCAGCAGCAGCTTTAATCATGGAATACTCTCCACTGACGTTATAACAGGCCACAGGGCGATCAAAATTGTTTTTAATATCTCTGATGATGTCTAAATAAGACAGTGCCGGCTTCACCATGAGAATATCAGCACCTTCCTGATCGTCAAAATTCGCTTCACGTAAGGCTTCATCTCTATTGGAAGGATCCATTTGATAGGTTCTTCGATCTCCAAAGCTAGGCGTTGAATCTGCGGCATCTCTAAAAGGACCGTAGTAAGCGGAAGCATACTTAACAGCGTATGACATTACCGGTAAATTCGGGAAACCAGTTTGATCCAATGCTTCTCGAATCGTTGAGATCATCCCATCCATCATGCCTGATGGAGCTACCATATCTGCACCCGCTTTGGCATGAGATATAACCTGCTTTGCCAGGTTGACCAAAGTGGCGTCGTTATCTACGTCTTTGTCATGGATAATGCCACAGTGTCCGTGATTGGTATATTCGCAAAAACAAACATCCGTAATCACATAAAGCTGTGGGTACTGTTTTTTAATAAAGCGTATGGCCTGTTGTATGACCCCTTGATCGTTCCAGGTTTGTGAACCGATTTCATCTTTAGAACTTGGAATGCCAAAAAGTAATACAGCAGGAATGTTTAATGCACTTACCTCGTCCAGCTCCTTGGATATTCTATCCAATGAAAATCTTTTAATGCCGGGCATGGAAGGGATCTCTGATTCTATTTCCTTACCCTCTTCTATGAATAATGGATAAATCAGATCATTCAACTGAAGACTATTTTCTCTTACAAGTCTCCTGATATTTTCTGTTCTGCGAAGTCTTCGGGTTCTGTTCATGATGCAGCTGTTTTATTTCGAAAAGTAAGCATTTACAGCGTTGAGCACACTTTCAACCGAAGGAAGTTTGGCTTCCACTACCGTAGCGAAATGTTTTTTGGCTTCAGCAGAGGTGGTGCTACCAATACAGAAAACCACGGGATCTCTGTCTGTATTTTTGCTTAGATAACTTTCAATTCCTGAAGGACTGTAAAATAACAGGCCTTGGTATTTTTTTTCCAGAACGTTGGGCGTCAACAAAGTCTGGTAGGCAATCACTTCGTTTAATTGCATGTTGGCTTTCGCCAATATTTCGGGCAATTCATCGCGCCTTTTATTGCCGCAAAAATAAGTGACCTCGCCCTGCTTTATATGAGTAGCCATATATTCGGCCAGTTTTGAGGCGGAATTTTCGACATGGCTAACCTTGCCGATTTTTCGTTCAATGAGTCGTTTGGTTCTCCTCCCGACACAATAAATATTTTCAAAATTCAATTCCGAAGCCATAAAGCTCTCCAATACTGCTTCAACACCATTTTGACTGGTGAATATGACATGTTTTATGGGTGTTTTAACTATTGCGGGTTTTAATCGATTAAAACGTATGGTGATAAAATCACTCATATCGACTCCTATGTCTTGATTCAGGGCACTCTTTTGTCCAATAGATAAATTTTTAGTAGAAAAAATATTGATATCCTTTACGACTTCCCCTGTTTTTCGCATCATCTTTTTACCACCACGATCAAGAATGTAGGAAGCAGCAAATTGAGCGATGTCAGTGGTGTGGTTTACAGGAACTGTTTTTGAGAATTCAATTTTTTGTTTCCCATCGGTACTAAACAGCGCGCCTTTAAATTTAAGTTCGTCATCTTTGATCATTGCCAAGGCACCTATCGGTGCAGAACATCCACCTTCTAACTTATTTAAGAATTCTCTCTCTATTCCTACGCAGATCTCCGTTTCTTTATCATTCAATTCAGCGCAAATCTCTAATAGTTCTTTATCCTTTCCCAAAGCTGCTACCATAACAGCACCCTGTGCCGGAGCAGGAAGCATCCAGTCGAGTTTGAGTAAGTTGTCTGGCAACAAACCAATTCTTTTGAGTCCGGCCATGGCAAAAATGGCACCGTTCCATTCGTTTTCTTCCAGTTTTTTTAACCGTGTGTTTACGTTTCCTCTCAACCCCGTTATGGTGTGGTGCGGAAACCTGTACAACCATTGTGCTTTTCTTCTCAGGCTCCCAGTAGCAATGGTGGCTGTTTTTCTGGTAAAAAATTCTTCATCATCTTTCAAAACCAATATGTCGTGATGAAGTCCTCTTTTTAGTACTGCTGCCTGAACGATTCCTTCCGGTAAGATCGTAGGGACATCTTTTAAAGAATGCACAGCAATGTCTATCTTATCATTTAGCAATGCGACATCCAGATTCTTCGTAAATACTCCTGTTGTTCCGAGTTCGTATAATGGTTTGTTTAAAACAGCATCTCCAATTGAATCAATCTTAACGATTTCAGTTTCATGTCCCAGATAAATCAATTGGTTAGAGACAGTATTGGCCTGCCATAGTGCCAATTCACTGGACCTGGTTCCAATTCTAATAACTTTTTTCATACTTAGTTTTCTGTAGTCTCTAAATTAAAAACTTCTTTCATCACCTTGATGCTCTGGTTGGCCTGAGTATTTTCCGCTTTCAGATGCATGGCAAACTTCGAAACAATCTTGTTGATCATTTGAGAAGTAACATTCTCAAGAAGTTCCTCGCTTATTTGTTCATGCTTTTTAGCGTGGGAGATGATGGCATCTTTTTGAATTAATTCAAGTGATTTTTTAAGAGAGTTAATGGCAGGAGTACTTCTTCTGAACATTAGCCATTCGTAAAATTCAGATTTGTGTTTTTGTATAATTTCTTCTACCAAAGGAATTTGCTTTTTGCGATCTTCGATAGTTTTTTTAGTTTTTTCTGATAATATATCTACATCGATTACTTTACAATTCTCAAGATCATTGATCAATGGATCAGCATTTCTTGGAATAGAAAGGTCAATCACGAGTTGTTTTTTATCAGATGGCATCATGTTTGCCGTTAGCGTTGGATTTGAGGCACCAGTGGCCACGACAATTATATCGGAAGATTGAACCAGATTCTCTAGTTCCTGATGCATTGCAACGTGCACATCCACCTCTGTACCTAATTGATGAGCTGTTGCATCAGTTCTGTTGATAACGGTAATATGATGTGCCTTTAAATATTCAGCGCAGCTTCGGGCTGTGCTCTTACCAATGTCACCGAGGCCATATACCAAGATGTTCTGTGGATTTTTTTTACTGTATTTATCTTTGATGTATTGAATGGCTGCATAAGAAACAGTAGTAGTCCCTGAACTAATACTCGTTTTGTTTTTAGTTTCCTTACTGGCCTGAAGCGATACATTAAAAAGTCTTTCCAAATACGCATTTAAGGTGCCCGCCTCTTTTGCAAGATTAAAAGCATCTTTCAGCTGACCTACGATTTCATAGTCTCCCAGAATCTGACTGTCGACTCCCGTGGCTATTCTTATAATATGTTCTGAAGCATCACTGTTTTTATAGACGTAGGATACTTTTGCAAACTCTTCAACAGTTCCTTTGGAATATTTACATAATAAAGAAATCAACTGGAATGGGTGCTTGGCAAATCCCATTATTTCTATACGATTACAGGTAGAAAGAATGACAACACTATTAATGTTTATCTGCTTCGCTTCAGAAAGTAGTTGCTTTTGTTTCTCTTTGCTCAAACTAAAATTACTTCGGGTAACAACATCCGCTTTTTTGTAATTCAAGCCAATCACATAGAATTTTTTGCAATCTGAATTTTTAGTCATATCAGGATTAATCATTGAAATCGTGGTTAGTATCTTTGGTACATTAAGTTATTTTTCAAAATTACGCTATAAGAATTTTCTAAACCATGATTAATATCACATTCCAATTTGTCATTTTTATACTTCAAGAAACACTGTAAAGTGCAATAAATACGGTATGCTTCATGAATCTTACTAAAATAGTATGTGGCAAAAATAATTAGATAGGTTTGGAAAAGATATCGTTTGAAATAAAAAAAATAACGATAAAAAATATAAGAATGTTGTTTAAAAAATAGACAAGTCTGGCATTTTCAAAATGGAAAACTAGTATATTTACCACTCTAAAAAATAATTTTAAAATAGCGAAAAATTGGGAAAGAAAGGTGTATTGTTGGTCAATTTGGGTTCTCCGGATAGTACTGAAGTAAAGGATGTTAGGCGTTATCTGGATGAGTTTTTGATGGATGAACGAGTGATTGATATTCCTTATTGGAAGCGGTATTTACTCATCAAAGGAATCATATTAAATACGCGTCCCAAAAAATCTGCTGCTGCTTATAAGAAGATTTGGTGGAAAGAAGGATCCCCCTTAGTTGTGATTTCAGAACGATTTACAGAAAAACTAAAAAAGAAAGTGGATTTGCCGATCGCACTGGGTATGCGTTATGGATCCATGAGTATTGAAAATGCTTTAAACGAACTAAAGCAACAGGGAGTAAGCGAGGTTTTCCTGATACCTCTTTATCCTCATTATGCGATGTCATCGTTTGAAACCGTCGTAGAAAAGGCGAAGGACCTGCTCAAGGCTTCATTTAAAGAAATGTCTTTGACAGTTCAGCCTGCTTTTTATGATGACCCAGATTATATTCGGGTGATGAGCGAAAATTTAAAGGATCAATTGGAGGGCTTTGAATATGATCACATCTTATTTTCCTATCATGGAATTCCTGAAAGACATATCTATAAAGGAGATCCGACCGGAACTCATTGTAAACTTGATGGGAGTTGTTGTGAAACCAGCTCCGAAGCGCATAAAACATGTTATAGACATCAGTGCTTTGAAACGACCAAGGCCATGGTAAAAGAGTTGGGATTGAAGGAAGGAACCTACAGGAATTCTTTTCAATCACGCCTTTTAAAGGATCCTTGGTTAAAACCATATACTGATCATGAATTAGAAGCCATGCCTGAACAGGGAATCAAGAAGCTGGCTGTTATTACTCCGGCATTTGTTGCCGATTGTTTAGAAACTTTGGAAGAAATTGCCATGGAAGGTAAGGAGGAGTTTTTGCAATTTGGAGGAGAAGATTTTAAGCATATTGCCTGTTTGAATGAAAATGAGGCATGGGTTGCTGTTGTTCAGAATTGGATAGAAGAGTGGCAATCTAATTAGATTACAATGGCTTATTTGTACGTTAAATCTTTGCATATAATTTTTGTAACCACTTGGTTTGCAGGACTTTTTTATATTATTAGACTTTTTATTTATTATAAAGAAGCGGAAGAAAAAGAAGAACCAAGTCAGTCGATTCTCAAAAAACAATATGCCTTGATGAGTAAACGATTGTGGTATATTATTACCTGGCCATCGGCTGTATTGGCAACCTTGTTTGCGGTATGGTTGCTGGTTTTGCAACCTTTTTGGCTCGAAGCAAACTGGATGTTGATCAAGCTGGGATTTGTCGCCTTGCTTTTTGCATACCATATATCTTGTCAGATGATGTACAATCAGATCGCTAAAGGGTATTTAAACTATTCTTCCAATGGTTTAAGGATCTGGAACGAGGTCGCTACAATCATACTTTTCGCCTGTGTTTTTCTGGTGGTTCTAAAAACTACGCTTGGCTGGGTCTTTGGAGTTGCGGGCATTCTTGGCGTTTCTATCTTGCTGATGTTAGGTATAAAATTGTACAAGAAGATTCGGGCCAGAAGAAGTTGGGACGAAAAATAATCAAGCCCTTTTAAGTAAAAATCTATCATATGGAGAACCTGACAAAACGCCAAAAATTATTGATAGGGATTCTTTTTGATCTGATAGGAATGTTGTCCTATATATTTCCCTTAATAGATGTGGTGTGGGCGCCTTTGTCAGCTTTTTTGATGATAAAACTGTACAAAGGAAATATAGGTAAAGTAGGGGGGATCATTTCTTTTATCGAAGAAGCAGTTCCGGGATTTGATTTTTTTCCATCCTTTACGCTCACCTGGTTTTTTGTCTACTACCTGAACGGAAAAAAAACTACTTAAAAAATCTGCCAAGACCCATTCGTTGAAGCATCTTCTTTTCAAAATTCCAGAAAAAAGTAAATTGACCAAATACCCAGCCGACAAGCGGTAATGTAATTTGATATACAGGGAATATTAGGATAATCCTCAGAAAGATATAGAGAAAATAGGGTTTGGTCGTTTCTTCGTTAAGACCGATGTAATTTGTAATAGGTCCTGCGACCCAGGCGGCAAAAGATCCATTAATTGCAAATACAAGCAAAATGGCAATCACTTGCCAATTCGAGGTAATTCCCCATCGTTTTTTCAACTTCTCCATTGATTTTCCTCTTTTCGGCAAATGTAAGTATAAATACTAAATGAACAAATTCTATGAGTCAATAATGATTGGTAATCAGATCTCCTCATGCATTTTTTCTTAAACCTCACAAGCGTTATTTTTAGTATCTTTCCGACAAATAAATTATGGCAATGAAGAAATTGGCTTTGCATTGGAAAATATTGTTAGGAATGGTGCTTGGGGTGGCTTTTGGTTTCCTTATGGTTAGTTTCTCAGGTGGTAAGGAAATTGTTCAGGACTGGGTCAAGCCTTTCGGAACTATTTTTATCAATGCTTTAAAACTTATTGCAGTGCCTCTGATTCTGGGTTCTTTGATTTCAGGTGTTTCTGATTTAAAGGATATTTCCAAGCTATCTAAAATGGGAGGTAAGACTATTTTAATTTATTTATCAACGACGATAGTGGCGGTCAGCATAGGTTTGATTTTAGTGAATGCTGTTACACCTGGTGATTCGATCAATGAAAAAACAAGATCTGATTTAGTAGCTAATTATTCTCAGAATACGCAAAAGTATAAAGATGAGGCAGCGGCACAGCAGAATAATGGGCCTTTACAGGCGCTGGTGGACTTAGTCCCTGATAATATTATAGGTGCTGCCGGAAAGAATAAGAATATGCTGCAGGTAATATTTTTTGCTGTATTCTTTGGTGTCGGTTTGATCTTATTACCTGAAGAAAGGGCCAAGCCGGTCAAGGATTTTTTCAATAGCTTTAATGAGGTGATTCTGAAAATGATCGATTTAATCATGTTGACCGCGCCGTATGGTGTATTCGCGTTATTGGCAGCTTTAATTGTCGAGTCTCCCAGTGCTGATTTGTTCAAGGCATTGGGTTGGTATGCTCTGACTGTGTTGGTCGGATTGTTTTTAATGGTTGTGTTCTATACGATTTTGGTATTTATCTTTACAGGAAAGAAACCCAACGAATTTTTGAATGGTATCTCGCCGGCTCAATTACTGGCCTTTTCTACGAGCTCAAGTGCAGCAACGCTTCCCGTAACCATGGAGCGAGTGCAGGAACATTTGGGCGTTGATGAGGAGGTTTCGAGTTTCGTTTTACCAATTGGAGCTACCATAAATATGGATGGAACCAGCTTGTACCAGGCAGTGGCGGCGGTTTTTATTGCTCAGGCCTTTGGGATGGATTTATCCCTGGGTGTACAATTAGGAATTGTAGCAACGGCCACACTGGCAAGTATTGGATCTGCAGCTGTACCGGGTGCAGGGATGGTGATGCTGGTAATTGTTTTGGCTCAGGCAGGAATACCCGAAGCGGGTTTGGCTTTGATCTTTGCCGTTGACAGACCCCTGGATATGTGCAGAACTGTTGTAAACGTTACCGGGGACGCCACAGTATCCATGCTAATCGCCAAATCAGAAGGCATGCTGGGAGAGCCGGATGTGCACGATTGGGATGATAGTTATAAAAAAGACGAAGCTTAGTTTACCATCTCATTAAAACACTACCCCAGGTAAAACCACTACCAAAGGCAGCTAAAAGGACAATGTCATTGTCTTTGATCTTGCCTTTTTCAAAGGCTTCGCTCAAGGCAATTACAATAGATGCAGCAGTCGTATTTCCGTAATTCATGATGTTGTTATACACCTGTTCATCCTTTAATTTAAATTTCTGCTGTATAAATTGTGCGATACGAAGGTTTGCCTGATGTGGTATAAATAAATCTATATCTGTCGGTTGCATCTGATTGGTCGCCAAGGCTTCCATAATCACTTCACTAAATCGAACCACCGCATTTTTAAATACAAAAGTGCCGTCCATGTATGGGAAATAGGAAACATCTTCTTCTTCAGAATTTAGAATTTCAGGCACCCAATGTTTGATGCTGGGAGATGCCACTATGAGTTTATCCGCAAATTTACCTTGACTATGCAGGTGTGAGGATAGAATTCCTTTGTTGTTGTCTTCCGTTCTTGAAAGTACACAGGCTCCGGCACCATCGCCAAAGATCACAGATACACCTCTTCCTCTTGTGGTTTTGTCCAGTCCGTTACTGTGGTACTCTGATCCAATTACAAGAATGTTTTTATACATGCCGGTTTTGATGAACTGATCGGCTGTTGACAGGGCATATACAAATCCGGAACATTGATTTCTAACATCCAGGGCTCCCACCGTATTCATCTCTAACATGTCCTGGATCTGCACACCGCATCCAGGAAAGTAATAGTCCGGGCTTAGGGTAGCAAATACGATAAAGTCAATATCATCCTTGGTCAAACCCGCACGCTCTATGGCAGTTTCAGCTGCTTTGGCACCCATGGTTGCCGAGGTTTCATCGCTTCCTTCTTTTATCCAATGTCTTTGTTTGATCCCCGTTCTTTCCTGAATCCATTCATCACTGGTATCCATAATCTTCGAAAGGTCATCGTTGGTAACAATATTGTCAGGTACGTAAAAGCCGAGTCCGGTAATCTTTGAGTTATACATGTATAGCTATATTATTATTTATTAATTAATTTCAGGAATCGAACTTTCTATGGCTATCTATATAGCAGTACGAATCTTATGGGGAAAAGAAAGGTAAATATAAGTAAATTATCGGATTTTTTGGGTGAGAGATGACCATATGGACATCTTTCTGTCATCTTGTCAGAATACACTGTTTGGTATTTAATTTGATTAGGCTTGTTGTACATATTAAATTTTAAACTAAGAAATTATGGCAAAAGGAAAAATAAATGTGGCTGTTGAGAATATATTCCCGCTGATCAAGCGTTTTTTATATTCTGATCATGAGATATTTTTAAGAGAATTAATATCAAATGCAACAGATGCAACTTTAAAATTAAAGCATCTTTCATCGATTGGTGAATACAAAGGAAACGTAGATGATGCGAGACTTGAAATCAAAATTGATAAAGAAGGGAAAAAACTTCATATTATCGATCAAGGTATCGGAATGTCTCAGGATGAGGTTAAAAAATATATCAATGATATTGCTTTTTCAGGGGCTGAAGAGTTTTTGGATAAATTCAAGGATGAGAAGAATGATGCAGGAATTATTGGTCATTTTGGACTTGGGTTTTATTCTGCATTCATGGTGGCTAAAGAAGTTGAAATCCATACCAAATCATACAGAGAAGAGGATGATGCAGCGCATTGGATTTGTGATGGTTCGCCGGAATACACCTTAAAGAAGTCAAAGAAAGAGGATAGAGGTACGGAGATCATTCTTCATATTGATGATGATTCTTTAGAATTTTTAGAAGAGAACAGGATCAATGAATTGTTGACCAAATACAATAAGTTTATGCCCGTTCCTATCAAGTTTGGAACGGAAGAAGTGGCGGATCCAGATCATGAGCCGGCGACTATTACGGATGCTGAAGGGAAAGAGACCAAGGAGCCTCAAAAAATGATTACTGTTGATAGAATCATTAATAATCCGAATCCGGCCTGGACGAAGCAACCAAGTGAATTAAATGATGAGGAATACAAAAGTTTTTACAGAGAATTGTATCCGATGCAATTTGAAGAGCCGTTGTTTCATATTCATTTGAATGTTGACTATCCGTTCAATTTAACGGGAATCTTGTATTTTCCTAAGTTAACAACCAATATGGATGTTCAAAAGGATAAAATACAGTTGTATCAAAACCAGGTTTTTGTAACAGATAATGTTGAAGGAATCGTACCTGATTTTTTACAGATGCTTCGAGGTGTGATTGATTCTCCGGACATTCCGTTGAATGTTTCCAGAAGTTACTTGCAGGCCGATGGCGCTGTTAAAAAAATCTCCTCTTATATCACCAAGAAAGTGGCTGATAAATTAAGCTCATTGTTTAAAAATGACAGAGAAGGATTTGAGAAAAAATGGAATGACATCAAAATTGTGATTGAATACGGTATGTTGTCAGAGCCAAAGTTCTTTGAAAAAGCGCAAAAATTTGCTTTATATCCAACGGCAAAAGATGCCTATTTTACGATAGAAGAGTTAAAAGAAAAGCTAAAGCCTTCTCAAACTGACAAGGATGGTAACTTGGTTATTTTATATGCAAATAATAAAGAAGAGCAGCATAGTTTTATTGAAGAAGCTGAAGCAAAGGGATATGAAGTGTTGATTTTGGATTCTCCTATTGTTCCTCATTTAATTCAGAAGTTGGAAACGGAAGGTGAAAAAGTGAAGTTTGCCCGTGTAGATGCCGATCCAATTGATAAATTAATTCAAAAAGAGGAAGATCAGATTTCAAAATTATCTGATGATGATCAGGCTAAGTTAAAAGGATATATCGAGGAAATCGTGCCAAAGGAAAAATATTCCGTGCAATTGGAGGCCATGGATTCTGCCTCTAATCCATTTATAATTACCCAGCCGGAATTCATGAGAAGAATGAAGGAGATGCAACAGACCGGAGGCGGTGGAATGATGGGTATGGGAGGATTTCCTGAAATGTATAACCTCGTGGTGAATACCAATAGTGATTTGATGCAAAAAATCTTAAAGGCAAAAGGGAAAAGGACTGAATATATCAATCAGGCCCTGGATCTGGCCAGACTCTCTCAAAACTTATTACAAGGAAAAGAGATGACAGATTTTATCAAAAGAAGTTATGATCTGATGAATAATTAAGATCGTTTTAATATTTAAAAAGGCCATCAGTTGATGGCCTTTTTTTTTGTTCCTGATCGTTTGTGATGCAGGATATTTCTTTTAAAGTCTTTGTAGGTCTTGTCTTGATTTGTCAAGAGAGTGTTGAGTTGAGCTATTCCGGCCTTACTAACGACTTGTTTCGAATTGAAGTGCGGGTAAAACAAAAAAGAACCGATTGAAAATACAATCGGTTCTTTTTTATGGGTGTTTTATCAATTCTTATTCTACCGGAAAGTCAAAATAAGTGTTTGGAAATGGTTCTTCTTTTAAAGTGAAATGCCACCATTCTTTCGGATAGGATTGCCATCCGTGTTTTTCCATTCTTCTTTTGAGTAATAATCTCAGCGAATGTTGATTTTTTGATATGGTTGCCGTATGTTCTGTATTGGATACTTCGTCAAATAGATCGTATCTGCTACCCATGTTTAGAATTTGTTTCGTCTTTAAGGAAACAATGGTCAGGTCAACCGTACTTCCTCTGCTATGACCAGATTTAGTAGAGATATATCCCTTGGCAAAAAGGTCTTTTTTGCTGATATTTGGATAGTACTCCAGTTTGGTAGAGGTGTCTGTTTCGTCTTCAGCCCATTTGATAAAATGATCTGTAGCTCTTTGAGGTCTGTAGGCATCATATACTAAAAGGCCAAAACCTAGTCTTTCCAGTTCGTCCTGAACTTTTTTCAGGGCGATTCCTGCTTCTTTAGTCAAGAGTAGTTTAGGTGCGTTATAGCCTTCAATAGGTGTACCAACAAAATTATTCGATCCATAATATCTTAGATCGGATCTTAGGTTTGGCATCAACTCTTTCAGGTCTACAAAATCTTCTTTCGAAGGTGGTTCGATCGTACTACCATTCTCAATGGTGGTAAAACTTAGTAATGCAATTACTACAAGACTTTTTAAAATTATATTCAATTTCATTATTGCAATTGTTAAGAATGCTTGTTTAGAACGAACTTTTAACATTTTTATTATTTTAAGAACTCAATTTTTTAACATTTATGTTTTAAATATTGTTGAGAATCAGTCAATAACCTTTAAATTTACTCTAATGGAAGCCTCTAGTTTTGATGTAAAAGCTTCATAAATATTAACTTAACTACATTATTCAGTGTCAAATATCAGCATAAAACTGACAATTTATATAGCAAATGTTTAAAAAAAGAAAGAAGAAAATACCAACTGAGGCCGAAAAAGAAAGAGGTAAGGAGCTGTTATTTAGTTTAAAGATCCTGATGAATCTTTTATTTGCCTTACTTATTTTTCAAGTTTTTATTATTCTGCCCAGACCGGATGATCCGGAGTTGGATTATTATAGTCTCAATCAAATCTTTAGTGGGAACCTCGATAAGTTGATGGTGATGTTTGTGGGACTTATCCTTATTGTTACATATTGGCTTCAAATAAACAGGCAATTAGGAAATTTGATCCGAAGCTCTGTTTTTCATGCAGCGATTGCGATTACACAAATGTTCTGTTTAATGTTGTACATATATTTCGTTCGATTTGATATGGAATTTGATGGTTTGGAGATCGCTCTGCAAATGCAAAGTGTGTTTCTTGCCCTTTCAGGTTTTTTAGGAGTGTATAATTGGGTATATGCAAGAAGGCATAAGTTAACTTCTGATGCTATCAATGATCAGGAAGAGAGACGTATGTTATTTCAATTATTACCTGAGCCATCTGCGGCGCTCTTTTCCTTGCCTTTTGCAGCGATGGGTCCAGAAGAATGGACCTTGTCTTTTTTGATTATTATACCATTGACATATATTTTTAACAAAGTAGGAAATAGAAAATGAAAACTGTTCCCAATAATAAAAGTGTTGTTGATTTTATAGCAGCTGTACCTCATCAGGAAAGAAAGGAGGATGCCAAAGCGCTTTTGTCTTTTTTAGGAGCAATTTCTGGAGAACAGCCTCAAATGTGGGGGCCGAGCATTGTTGGATTTGGTTCTTATCATTATATATATGAGAGTGGAAGGGAAGGGGATATGATGTTGACAGGTTTTTCACCCAGAAAACAAAACATCGTTATCTATATTATGAATGGTTGTGGAAAATACAAGGATAAACTTGAGGCTATGGGGCCTCATAAAACAGGTAAATCATGCTTGTATTTAAAGAATCTGAAGAATGTAGATTTGGAAATCTTAAAAGAAATTATCCAGGATTCAATGCTGTCTGTCAAAAAAAAATACTCCTAATTATAAATATCATTCAGAATTTTGGCCAGTCTGATTCCTGATTTTTGCAATTGGGATAACACGGTATCAAAATGATCGTAAGAATACCTGTAGCTCAATTTTTCTTCAGGTTTAACGGATGCATATACTTTTTTAGCCAGGGTCTGAGATTCGTAGGTCCAGTCTAATACATCGCCTTGCTGAATGGCCTCAATCTGTGCTTTTGACAATTTCTTTCTGTTTGCTGCCAGTTCAGAATAGCTCATATTGTAGAATTCGATCATTTCGGAGTCCCAGACCCTGTGAAGATTTGATTTTTTACGATGCCATTCTACTTTGATGTCATTGCCTCCTCTGTCTTCGCCTCTTCCGACATGAAGAGGTTGGTGCAGGTCTCCAACTAAATGAACCAGAAATTTTAGGAAAAATGTTTTATCCTGTTCGGAGGCATTTGGATCTTTGAGAACCTTGATGCAATGTTCAATACCCATTACAATATCTCCACGATCATTTTTGTTACTGTTTTCGTATTTTACATCAAAAGGGAAATTGACAAAATGCCAGGTGTAATACTTGTCATAGGCATCGTCAGATTTAATATCATCCCCGTAGGTAGAAACGATGGCCAGGCCTTGACCGTTCAATAACTTGTCAATTTCTTTTTTTGCCTTTTTACTTAAATGGTTTTCCGCAATTTCACCGATGGTTCTGTGCCCTGTGGCCCCCCAGTTTGGCTCGTTATGAGCGTAAGAAAAATTGTAAACAAAGGAAAGAAGAAATAGAATGATCAGGTTTTTCATGATTCAATTTTGATTTGTGTAAAGGTATAAAAAAAGAGGGTTTATTATTTAAAATAAACCCTCAGTTACACAAATTTAATCTAATTGACGTACGACAGTCAAAAGATATTTTTAATGGGAAACGGTATTAATGTTCGTTCATTCTAAAGTCAGAATAAGCATCCATTCCATGTTCGAACCCATCCAGACCTTCAAGTTCTTCTTTTTCAGAAACTCTGATTCCGATTGTTTTCTTCAAAGCAAACAGTATGATAAATGATGAAACAATACAAAGTGCAGCATAGGAAGCGATTCCAACAATCTGACTGATCAATTGATCCATGCCTGCTAGATTACCAAAGATTCCAACGGCCAATGTTCCCCAGATTCCACAGATCAGGTGAACCGCTATGGCGCCTACAGGATCATCTAATTTAATTTTATCAACAAAAGATACGGCAAATACGATGATTGCACCTCCAATGGCGCCAATTAAAATGGCATCGGTTGGAGACATCTGATCAGCTCCTGCTGTGATACTTACTAAACCTCCAAGTATTCCGTTCAGATACATAGTAAGATCCAGGTTTTTATACATTGCTGTTGACACGATGAATGATGCTACTCCACCTGCAGCGGCAGCCAAACATGTAGTTACAAGTGTCAAAGAAGTTAATTCAGGATCAGCTGAAAGAACAGAACCTCCGTTAAACCCAAACCATCCTAACCATAGGATCAGTACACCGGCAGTTGCGATAGGAATGTTGTGCCCGGGTATTGCCATTGGTTTGCCATCTTTGAATTTACCGATACGAGATCCTAATAACCAAACAGCTACTAAGGCAGCCCATCCACCCACAGAGTGAACTAAGGTTGATCCTGCAAAGTCGTAAAAAGGTGTTTCTCTCATATCTAAAAATCCACCACCCCATTTCCAAGAGCCTGCCAACGGATATATAAATCCTACATATATGATCACGAAAATCATAAAAGGGAATATTTTAATTCTCTCAGCAACAGCACCTGATACAATGGTTGCAGCAGTTGCAGCAAACATTCCTTGGAACAGGAAGTCAGTCCACCAAGTGTATCCACCATCCGCGTAGGCAGCTGTCATTCCTCCTTCTGGAGGAGTTATTCCAAATCCGGCGAAACCGAAGAACCCTGCGGATCCGTCTGCAAAACCAGGATACATCATGTTGAATCCGACTAAACAGTAAAGTAGCAATCCAACGGTGATAATAAATATATTTTTAAATAAAATATTGATCGTATTTTTTTGTCTGGTCAATCCTATTTCCAGAAAAGCAAATCCCAGGTGCATAAAGAAAACCAAGGCCGTACAGATCATCATCCATACATTATTTATCGTAAGTAATTCCATGTCTATTTAAATTTTTTAGCTTTTTTTATTTTAGAGTGTCTCCTCCTTTTTCACCAGTTCTTATTCTGTAACAATCAGCGATATCGGAAACAAATATTTTTCCGTCTCCTACTTCGCCTGTTGAGGCAGCTTCAAGAATTGCCTTAATTGTCACTTCTTCAAAATCGTCATTGACCACGATGGATAAGAATCTTCTCTGAATATCACTGGTACTATAGGATACGCCTCTATATACATGACCTTCTTTTTCATTCCCGCGCCCTGTGGCGTCCCAGTAAGAGAAGAAGTTTACTCCAACGCTATGCAGCGCTTCTTTAACATCAGAATATTTTGACTTTCTGATAATTGCTTCGATTTTTTTCATAATTAGTTATTGTTTAAAATTTGTATACAGCTGCTACTAAAAAGGATGCCAAAGAACCTGTAGGCTCTAAATCATCATTATAGAAAGTATCTTCACTGGTAGTGTCAATTCTGAATTCAGGAATGATCATAAGATCTCCAATCGCATAATTACCAGTTAACGTAAATTCAAAGGCAGTGGCATTTCCATCGTCGTCATACCCACCGATTGCTCCAACTCCACCATCACCTTCACCGAAGTATTCAGCTCTGAATCCTAATACAAATGATTCAGATGTTTGTAACTGAGGATAGATAGCAACTCCGTAGAAGGAGGCATCTGAATTGTTGTCTGCGTAATAGGTCGAGTTCAGGCCTAAGTAAAAGGAGTCAGTAATGTCGAAACCTGTTGTTAAGTCAACTTGAAACTGAGGTCCGTAAAGGAAGTTTAAGTAAGTACCTTTATAGCCAACCTGAGCTCCTAATGTAAAGTTGTTTGTTGGGTTGTAACTTGTATAGTCGTTGTCGTTCATAACGGCTGCCATAAAAGACCAGTCATCGTTAATTGCCCAATCCATTTTTAGACCTGCATGAGAAAATGGTCCGTAAGAGAACATATATGATGTAGAGTAGTTAAAGTTACCAGTGGGAGAGATCACCTCATATCCTAAGAAAGTGTTGAAGTTACCTAAGGTTAGTGTTACTTTATCCGACACATTCCAGTATACATATAATTGATTCACTACCTGAGAACTGTTTCCTAAATCAGGAGCACCGTCTCCATCGATATCCCATTGTAATGAGCCGAATACAGCGTCGGTACCACGAGGTCCGAATACCAAATCAGCCACGGCACCTACTTTCTTCCCTTCATAAGCGAGAATTACATTGGCCATACCAATGGCAAAACCATTTTGATTTGCGAATGATGTATTTGGTGATTGGTGATTTTCACCTCCGTTAGGCGCACCAATATTTGTTCTATAGTAAACATCCCCACTTCCACTTAGTGAAAATTTCTTTTTTGGCGCTTCTTCAGCCTCTGGAATTGAGTCTTGAGCAAAAGTCATAAAGACTGAGAATAGCATCGCGAGAGTAAATAAATTTTTCATACTTTCTTTTTTTTGTAGTAATTAATTGTTAGTAGTAATATTTCAATTGATTAATCGTGGTAAAAATATGTTAATAATGTAATACCCCAAAAAAAATAAGGGTAATGACTAAAGAATTATTTATTTTGGAAAAAGACCCCCTCCAAAATTAGGGTATATGAATAAAAACTTGATATTTTTTTATATTCTCAATAATTTAGATAGTAAAACATCTGAAATTCGATTAAAATGATATTAAATTAATATCTTTGCTATATTAAATAGATGTCATGTTATAAGAAAATTGGCATATTTTAACATTTGGTGTTTTAAAAACACGATTTTTTTATCTTTGAATTCATTTTGAATAGATCCATTATAAATGACATGTTTGATCTATCCAATGCTCGCAAATATTTTAGAAACGACTTAGAAAGAATATGAAAGAATATAAAATTATCAAGCAGACAGGAACCGCAGTAAAATCACAACAAAATTTTGAGGACCTTATTAATAGTTATGCAAAAATGAACTGGACCGTTATTAATATGTTCACCCATCGTGGGATACTTAAGGCCTTGATAGAAAGAGATAAAAAAGAGGAAGAATCCTAGTTTGATTTTGTGTCCTACTAATGGAGTAAATATTATGAAGACTAAAAAGGCATTTGCTTTGCGAATTGAAGCCAACATTTTTAGGGAGGTTGAAAAGCTGGCAAAAGAAGAATTTCGATCTACCAACGGGCAAATAGAATGGATGCTCAGCAAACAACTGAAAGAAGCCGGCAGGTTGAATGATCAAGATGATGTAGAAGGTTTGACTTAGGTGAAGGATTCACCTAAGTCAAACCATGAGAATTTTATTTCTTTGGATGAACCAATTTCATCTCGTCAATCAGACGTTGGCTATCGGCAAATTTGTCAACTATAAATAGTATATACCTGGCATCTACCATAATATTTCTACAAATTTCAGGATCGTAATTATAGTCACTCATCGTTCCTTCCCACACACGGTCAAAATTCAATCCGATAAGGTTTCCTTTTGCATCGATCACAGGACTCCCTGAATTACCACCGGTGGTATGATTGGTTCCGATAAAATTTACAGGCATTTTTCCATCCACGCCGTATGCTCCATAATCCTTATTGTTATACAACTCAATTAATTTTGCCGGAACATCAAATTCGTAATCACCCGGCTGGTATTTTTCAATGACTCCTTTCAAATAAGTTACAGGTTCATAGACTACTGCATCCTTTGGCTGATATCCGTTTACTTTTCCATAAGTGACTCTTAAAGTACCATTGGCATCCGGGAAAATTCTTGCATCCGGAAATGTTTCAATCAAGGCTTTCATATATACCTTTTGTACCGCTTTAATCTGCATGTTCAAGTCCTGGTATTTTGGATCTATATGTTGGTAAAAATTATCAACCAGTGTTTTTCCAAATTCGAATCCAGGATCAGCATTGATTTTACTGATCACTTCTTCAACGGATCCTTCCAGCATTTTATTCATGCCATCATAGTTGGTAAGCGCTGAATTTGTATAAATGTTTTGGGTTAAATCAGAAACAGATGCTTCCTTTACAGAAGAGGTAAGGTATGCTTGCGGACTTTCTTCTTTATATAAGGTGAGTAGTTTTTCAAATACATCTTCATCGACAGTTGCGTTATAGTTTTTGTAGAACCCTTTAAATCCGTTCATAAGCTTGGTTCGCTCTGCATCAAGTTTTGAGGGGTCTTTTAAAATGCTTCTTTCAAATCGATATAACTTCACAGAGGCATTGAGCAATTCTACATTTCTGTAGACCACTTCAATCCAGTAATTTCTGGCAACAGAAACTTCTTCAATGTCGGTGTACAAACGATCAAACTCTGGCAAGAGGTTTTCATATTCAGCATTGCCTTTGTTTTTTTCCTGAAAGACCTGTTCCAATTCCTGCTTTTTTTCAATGGCCTTTGATTTTGTCAGACCTTGATTTTCTCCAATCCATTTTTTCCAATAATTCGCGATACGCGCAAATTTAGAGGCATATTGAATTTTTATTTTTGCATCCTTTCTCATATAGCCATCCACAATTGTAAGAGCTTCATCTCTTATTTTAATTTTAGGAGGATTTAATTTATGCACAATCTGATCGATGGCAACTGCCGGTAAGTATTCACTGGTGCTTCCTGGGAACCCAAACACCATGGTAAAATCATTTTCTGAGATTCCATCTAAAGAAACGGGTAAGAAATGCTTCGGGTCATAAGGGACATTGTCTTCGCTGTAGTCAGCAGGTTGGTTCTTCTTGTTGGCATAAATTCTGAATAGGGAGAAATCACCTGTATGACGTGGCCACATCCAATTATCAGTATCAGATCCAAATTTCCCAATCGATGTTGGGGGAGCTCCAACAAGTCTGATATCTCTAAAGGTTTCCGTTACAAACAAAAGGTATTGATTCCCGTCAAACATTGCTTTCACTTTGAGATCTTGCCAATCTTCTTTTTGAGCTTTGTCCTTTGCTTTAGCGATATGTTGATCAATCAATTGCTGCTGCTCTTTTAAACTCGCATCGGAAGGAATATCTTTGAGGACGTCTTTGGTAATATCGTCAATTCTTACAATCAGTGTAGCCACCATTCCTTTGTTGGGCAGCTCATCATTCATGGTTTTGGCCCAAAAACCATCTTGAAGGTAATCGTGCTCTACTGATGAATGTGATTGAATAGCTCCATATCCGCAATGATGGTTGGTAAGAAGCAGGCCACTATCAGAAATGATCTCAGAAGTACACCCTCCGTTAAAATGAACAATAGCGTCTTTTAAACTTGAGTTATTAACGTCATAAATGTCCTTGGCGCTTAATTCGCTCCCCAGACTTTTCATTTCTTTTTCATTCATCCCTTCGAGTAAGGAAGGAATCCACATACCTCCTTGTTGTGCGCTAACTTGCAGAACAAAAAATAAAAAAATGATCTTAATTAGTTTCATGGAATAATATTTTGAATTAGTAATAGCTAAAGCCCAAAGTTAGTATTTTTGAAAAGGATTTTCAATCGTTTTTGATAAAGATTATTTCTTTTTAAAAGGGTTCTTGCTTTCGATCCAGTCCATCCCTTTTTCAAATGATTTTGGTGCGTCAAATCGGTATCCGACATATATTTTAAAATACCCTCGAACACTATCAAATTGAATGATAGACTGCTCATTTCTTTGTGTAGCATTTCCTGTAAGTGCAGTACCTCCATAGAACCGACGTGAGTTATATCCAAGCCCGATTTGTGTACTGATATTTACAGCAGCATTATTGTGATTGGTAGTAATATCCGGTAAATTTTCATCACTACGCGTAATCAGTTTATTGAATTCTATTCCTAACCCTGTTGATAGGCCAAGATTCGAATACCAATTTTGATTTATAACAAAGGTGTGAAAATAGCCCGCATTCAATATGGCGAACCAGCTTTTAATATCTTGAGGAGTGGTGTCATCTGTTATTTCAAAATACCCATAATACAAGCTGGGAATGAAGCTTCCGCTACTCTTAGTTTGAATTTCATTTTGATTAATGACGGCTTTAAATGAATAATTTTCATTGAATCTGTAGGATGTTGTACCGGTAATCGACAGCGTTTTAAGGTTGGGCAGGATAACATAATCATTTTGAATCTGGGCAATGTCAAGTGTTGGAACAACATCACTTTCTATATAATACCCTTTTACTTGATTGTAATCAAAATTTTGATAAATGTCCTTTAAAAAAATATTGAGTGACAATCTAAAAATTTTTGTATTTCCTTTTAATTCAGCATCTGATGCTGCTAAAAATTTAGGAGAAAAACCAATTTTCAGAGAAATGAAACGGTAATTAACAGCGACCGCTAATCTCAGGTTGGTGTTTGGTTCAATGGAATAGTTGTCTTTGACGCCTTCATATACGAACGACCTAACATCATTGTCCAAATCCAATCTAAGATTGAGCGTATTGTTCATTTTTACAAAATAGCTATTAGAAGTATCCTCTTCCAATTGAGCTCGGATAAAGAAAGGTAAGAAGATGAAAATAACTAAAAAAAACTGCTTCATATGCATAGGAAATCCAAAGTTAAATATAAAGTATTTATTGCCAATTAAAAATGACGTTTCATTTCCTAATTATGGAATACAGAGTGCTTGTTTTGTGATTTATAATTGCAGGTACTAAGCGTTTTTAGTTTATCTCTACCTTCCTATGTGCTCTTGATAAATTAAAGTGAAACGAACCATTAATGGGAAGAGTTTTATATATTTAACGCGCATAAAAAAAACCGCATGATTCGATTTTATCTTTCGATTTTACTTTCCTTACTATTTGTAGTTGATTCTTTTTCGCAAACCAAGTCTCCAAAAGACTATTTGGGTTATGAACTAGGTAGCAGGTTTACAAGACATCATAACGTTGTGGGATATTTTAATCATATAGCAGGTGAAAATCAACATGTAAAATTGATCAATTATGGAGAAACGTATGAAAAGCGCTCATTGAATCTGGCGATCGTAACGTCACCTGAGAATTTTTCAAAATTAGACGAGATTCGTGAAAATCAGCTTTTCGCAGCAGGCCTTTCTGAAAAAGGAAGTAATGATCAGGATATAGCCATCGTCTGGTTGAGTTATAATGTGCACGGTAATGAATCGGTGAGTACAGAAGTTGCGATGCAAACTTTATTTGAGCTTGTGGACCCTTCCAATACTTCGGCACAAGAGTGGCTGAAGAATACGGTAGTGATCATAGATCCGTGTATCAACCCTGATGGGAGGGAGCGTTATGTGAATTGGTATTATCAAAAGGCAAACATGCCCTATAATAAGAATCCTGATGCCATAGAACATCATGAACCATGGCCGGGAGGTAGAGCGAATCACTATTTGTTTGACCTAAACAGAGATTGGGCCTGGGCCACGCAAATCGAAACAAGGCAGCGTCTTAAAGTCTACAATCAATGGATGCCGCATGTTCATGTTGACTTTCATGAACAAGGTGTGAATTCACCGTATTATTTTGCTCCGGCCGCTGAGCCTTACCATGAAGTAGTAACTGATTTTCAAAGAGAATTTCAAAAAACGATCGGTAAGAATCATGCCAGGTATTTCGATAAAAAAGGTTGGCTGTATTTTACAAAAGAAGAGTTTGATTTGTTATACCCAAGTTATGGAGATACCTACCCTATGTTTAATGGTGCTATAGGAATGACCTATGAGCAGGGAGGAAGCGGCGCCGCAGGGGTAGGCGTTAAAACCAAAGAAGGGTCTGAATTAACATTAAAGGACAGAATAGAACATCACCTTACGACCGGATTGTCAACCATAGAAGTCAGCTCAAAAAATGCCTCATTACTCCATGATGAGTATCGTTCTTATTTTAGAAATGCACAAGAGAAAACGTCGGACGGGGTTACAGGCTACCTGATTAAAAATAATGAAGATGACAAGATAGAAAGTCTTACAGAACTACTAGATCTGCACGACATAAAATATGCCTCTCCATCTTCTACAGCCTCTATAAAAGGATACAGTTATATACAGAACAAAGATGTAAAAGTTGCGCTTTCGAACAACGATTTGCTCATCAGTACTGCCCAGCCCAAATCTAATTTAATCAAGGCTTTATTTGAAGCTAAAACCAAATTAAATGATTCATTGACCTATGATATCACTGCCTGGTCTTTGCCTTATGCAAGAGGTCTGGAAGCGTATGCATTGAAGACTAAAATTGAGGAAAAAGAATTTAGTCCTGAAAAAAGAAGAGCGGATCGTCTGAAAATGGATAGACCTTATGCCTACCTGTCAAAATGGAATAGTGCGAAAGATGTGCGCTTTCTGTCTTATTTACTCAAGAATAAGGTAAAGGTTCGATTTACCAATCGAAAATTTACCATGAAAGAGCAGCAATATGCTCCCGGAACATTATTGATAACCAGGGCGGGGAATGAAAATTTGAAGGCATTTGATTCAATTGTCACGACAGGTGCTTCTGCTTTTAGCCGTCCCGTTGTGCCGATGGAATCGGGCATGGTGACGAGTGGTGTCGATTTTGGTTCTAATAAAGTATCATTTTTAAAAAAACCTAAAATTGCCATCCTAACGGGGTCCAGCGTCTCATCATTGAATTTTGGTGCCATTTGGCACTTTATGGAGCAACAGATACAGTATGAAGCAACGGTTATTGATGTTTCTTATATCTCTGATGTCGCCTTACATAAATACAATGTTTTAGTGATGCCAAAAGGTAATTATTCCAAATTTTTTGATAAGACTCAACTAAATGAGTTGAGTACATGGGTGAATTCCGGAGGAAAAGTAGTTGCTTTTGGATCTGCAATTTCGATTTTTGCGGCCTCCGATGCATTCAAAATTTCACGATTTGAAAGTGATAAGGAAAAAGTTCGAGAGGAAGCAAGAATTGATTCGATTAGAAAAGAATCACGATTGATATCTTATGATCAGAGAGAGAGAAACTCGATATCAAATATGGTACAGGGAAGCATTTTTAAGACCAGCCTGGATCCGACAAATCCATTGGGTTTTGGTTATTCAACAAACTATTTTACGCTCAAAACAAGTAGCGGAAAATATGCTTACCTGAAAAATGGATATAACGTTGGTGTGATTAAGAATGCTGAGGATCAGATCAGTGGTTTTGCCGGGAGTCAGGTATTGGATGGGATCGATGATACGCTGGTTTATGGGGTTGAAAAAAAGGGCCAGGGATCGTTGGTGTATCTAATCGATGACCCCTTGTTTAGAAATTTTTGGGAAAATGGGAAATTACTGTTTAGTAATGCCATTTTTATGGTTGGTAATGAATAAACTAATTAAAAGATATAAGTAACTATGGATAATGCACCAATGTTTACCAATGATACAATAGTATTTGGTTTGTTAATGATTTCACTGGGAATCATTTTTTACACCTCATCTAGAAAAGATGGCTTTTGGTTTAAGTTTTACAAGATAGTTCCTGCACTTTTTATGGCCTATATGCTGCCCGCTGTGTTGACTACAGCGGGATTGATAGCGCCGGAATGGGAAACAGTCAATCAGGATGGAGAGGTAGAAGAGCATGCTTCGAATTTATACTTTATGTCCAGTAGGTATTTGCTTCCAGCTGCACTGGTATTAATGACACTGAGCATTGATCTAAAGGCCGTCTTCAATCTGGGTTGGAAGGCTCTTGCCATGTTTTTTACCGGTACCATAGGAATTGTTATCGGAGGGCCTATTGCGATTCTAGCCATGTCGGTGATTTACCCGGAGGCATTAAATGGGGCCGGTCCGGATGCCGTTTGGAGAGGTCTTTCAACCCTGGCCGGAAGCTGGATTGGCGGTGGAGCCAATCAGACGGCGATGCTGGAAATATACGGATACAATCAAAAGCTCTATGGAGGGATGGTTTTTGTGGATATTGTTGTTGCCAATATATGGATGGCGATTATTCTGATAGGTGTTGGTAAATCGAAAGGAATTGATAAATGGTTGAAGTCTGATACGGCTGCCATAGAGGAACTCAAGGAAAAAGTGAGTTCTTTTTCTAAAAAAGTTGAACGCAACCCTAGTTTGACAGATTTAATGATCATGGTTGCTTTGTCCTTTGGAACCGTGAGTCTGGCGCATTTAGGTGCAGGATATTTAAGTGAGTTCTTTAGTGATTTCGTCGGAAATATGCAGAACCCAACGGTGAAGAATATATTTACATTTTTAGGCTCTTCTTTTTTCTGGATGATTAGTTTATCGACTGTCGGAGCCATCTTATTGTCCTTTACCAAGGCAAAAAACTATGAAGGTGCAGGAGCCAGCAAAATTGGATCTGTATTTATTTATATCCTGGTAGCATCTATTGGAATGAAAATGGACCTGACCTTAATACTCGATAATTTTGGATTGGTAGGGATTGGTTTGATCTGGATGAGTATCCATGCCTTGCTGCTCATTTTGGTGGCAAAGTTGATCAGGGCACCGTATTTCTTTCTGGCCGTTGGAAGTCAGGCAAATGTTGGTGGTGCAGCTTCTGCGCCAATCGTTGCAGCTGCCTTTCACCCTTCACTGGCAACGGTAGGCGTTTTACTGGCCGTATTTGGCTATGCTGTAGGTACGATTGCTGCTATCGGGTGTACCATTTTAATGCAATTAGTTTCTCCTTAAATGCGCAATATTTGTAACGAGATATTCATTTTTTCTAATATATTTGCGCTCGGATAAAAAACCAATTATAATGAAGAAGATAGGTCTGTTAATAATAGGAGCGATGGCTGTTTTAGCCTGTAGTAAGGAGAATTCCAATACAATGTATGTGAAGGCCTCCGTAAAAGGTCTTAAAAAAGGAACTTTTTATTTGCAAAAGCAGGTAGATTCTATGGTTGTTTCAGTTGATTCAATTCAAGTGGATGGTACGGAGAATTTTATGTTAACGGATGAGGTGTTAAGCCCTGAAATGTATTATTTAACCTTGGGTAATAGTTCAAAGAGAATCTCATTTTTTGGAGAAAAAGATACCGTGACGATTCAGTCTCAGTTAGATCTGTTTGCAGTGAAGGCCAAGATCAAAGGATCAACGAATCAAGAGTTGTTGACAGATTTTGAGGATATGCAGCAGAACTTTAACAACGAGAAACTGGATTTAATGAAGGAGGAGTTCGAAGCACGCAAGATCGGGAGTCAGGACTCTATTGATCAGGTGGCTGTTAAATTGAAAAGATGGCAGCGCAAGAGATACTTATATATGACCAATTTTGCCGTAAAAAACGGAGAGTACGAGGTGTCACCTTATATTGCCTTAACGGAGCTTGTAAATGCCAATATTAAATTGTTGGATACTGTCAATAATTCCATGAGCCCTAAAGTGAGGGAATCAAAATATGGTCAGCAGTTGGTGGAATTTATCGATGATATCAAAAAAAATGAATCAAAGTAATTGGTGTTAGAACCGATTATCGCCATCTAACAGGTCTCCAAGTCCACCCAAAACACTCCCTTCTCCTTTGCGATTTCCTCCCTGAGAGGGAGCATTGGCCAGTACTCTGTCCGCCAAACGGCTAAATGGTAAGGATTGTATGGCAACCGTTCCCGGTCCGGTTAAGGTGGCAAAAAACACACCTTCACCCCCAAAGATGGTATTCCGAATACCACCGACGAATTCTATGTCGTAGTTTACACTTGAGCTAAAACCCACGATACAGCCCGTGTCAACTTTTAATACTTCACCTGCAGCTAATTGTTTGGTCACTACGGTTCCACTGGCATGCAAGAAAGCCATTCCGTCACCTTCCACTCTCTGCATGATAAATCCTTCGCCGCCAAAAAAGCCACGACCTAATTTTTTGGAAAATTCAATACTGATGGAAACGCCCTTGGCTGCACATAAAAAAGCATCTTTCTGACAGATAAACTTTCCTTGAAACTCGGTAAGATCGATAGGCATAATTTTACCAGGGTAGGGGGAGGCAAAAGAAACCTTTCTTTTGTTGCCGGAAGTATTTGTAAAAACCGTCATAAATAAGCTTTCACCTGTTAAGAGTCGTTTTCCTGCTGAGAAAAGCTTCCCAAGAATATCTTCTGATTGCTTTGAGCCATCACCAAAAATAGTATCCATTTTGATCAGATCGTCCATCATCATAAAACTGCCTGCCTCAGCCACGACACCTTCCTGAGGATCCAGTTCAACTTCTACGAATTGCATTTCTTCACCATATATGGTATAATCTATTTCATGTGCCTTCATAGATACTTTATTTTTATGTTGTTTTAACCTTGATACTCCAGGTAAATGCCCAGCTTGAAACCATTTCATTGTCCTGGTTGTAACCTGCTGCTTCTAAAATGATGCTTTGACCTTCATTCGTTTCAATTGCTTTGGCAAGAATTTCATCAATTTTAGCGCCCTGATCGCAGGAAAAAACAATTTTACCCGTAGCTTTCTTATGAAAACTACCTTCTTGCTTTACTACCAGCATGGATATTCTGGCGTTCGATTCCTGTATTTTTTTGATCATCAATATACCGGTAACGAGTTCAGCTGCCATTCCCTGCGTTGCCCAGTAAAGTGACTTGAACGGATTCTGATTTATCCACCTATGAGTGACCCTTGCTTCCGCTTTTTTATCAGAAATCGAGCTAACTCTTACCCCTGAAATATAGGCAGATGGGAGTTTGAATAATAAATATTTATTTAAATTTTTTGTGGTTATTTTCGACATTATACCGCTTTAAGCCCCTAAAATACAACAAAAATATGAGTTTACTATGAAATTTCAAATGTTAAATATATGTTAAAATATAGTACTTTGTATTGCATAGTATTAGCTTTTATATATATATTTGCATAAGAAAGTATTATACATTTTAAATTATGACAACTCAAAACGATAATAACAACGCTTTTTTACTGCACTTATCAGCCTTTTTTGGATATATATTTCCTTTTGGAGCCGTAGTAGGACCACTGGTGATTTGGGAAATGAATAAAAGAAAAAGTAGCTTTTTAGATAAAAATGGGAAGGAAGCGATCAACTTTAACCTTAGTTATTTGTTGTACACATTTATTCTAGGTTTATCGGCGGTACCATTTATTATCAGAACTGTGACCAATGACTTTCATCATTTAGATTTATTCGGAATGATCAGTGTCGGTTCTATCGTTGGAATTTTAGCAGTTGTAAAGTTTGTATTGATCATTTTCGCCGCGATTAAGGCCAATCAAGGTGAAGTGTATAATTATCCCCTAACAATTAAATTTATTAAATAAAAAATTATGATCACTATACTAATCTCAATCGTAATATTTATCGCAAGCACCGTGCAAACGGTATTGTTTTAACAATGGTCTTAACAATCATTAATTAAAAAGATTAAAAGAGAAAAACATGAAGATTGAAAACACAAAAGCACAAATGCGTAAAGGAGTTTTGGAATTTTGCATCCTTTCTATATTAGAAAATGGTGATGCATATACTTCAGAAATTCTGACCCAGCTAAAAGACGCAAAAATGCTTGTCGTAGAAGGTACCGTGTACCCTTTGCTTACAAGATTGAAAAATGCCGGACTTTTGACGTATCGATGGGAGGAGTCTACCTCTGGTCCACCGAGAAAATACTATGGTTTAACCGAAACAGGTAAAATATTTTTAACAGGATTGAATGCAACCTGGAGTGATTTGGTTAAAGCTGTTAATGTAATTACAAAGAATAATAAATCAAAAAATACAACAAAATGAACAAGACAATAAATATAAATCTAGGTGGCATATTTTTTCACATCGATGAAGTTGCTTATCAAAAACTGAAAGGTTATTTAGATTCTATTCGACGTTCTTTAAGTGATGACCCCAAAGGAAGAGATGAAATCATAACTGATATTGAATCTAGAATAGGTGAAATTTTATCGGCCAAAGTAAAGGATGTAAGACAGGTAATCAATGAACAAGATATTGATGAGGTTATTGAAGTCATGGGAAAACCAGAAGATTATATGGTGGACGATGAGATATTTAATGATGATTCATACAGTAGTTACAGCCGACAAAGAAGTAAAAAATTATACCGTGACGGTAGCGACCGATTTTTAGGTGGTGTTTCTTCAGGGATGGCTCATTATTTAAATGTTGATGTGATCTGGATCAGATTAGGTTGGTTGGTTGCAGCTTTTGGATTTGGATTTGGTTTTATTGTGTATCCCTTGTTATGGATACTACTTCCTGAAGCCAATACGACGGCAGAAAAACTCGAAATGGAAGGCGCGGAAGTCAATATTACCAATATAGAAAAAAAAATTCGTGACGAGATCTCGGTCGCCTCATCGAGAGTGAAAGACGGCATAGATGAAGTGTCTGAAAAGGTGAAAAATGCAGACTATAAAAAATACGGAAGTCGTGCAAAATCGGGATCGCAGGATCTTATTGACACCTTGGGAAAAATCTTTGTAACTATTTTTATGATCATCGGGAAGTTTATAGGTGTTCTCTTGATTATTGTGGCTGTAACAACAATTTTAAGCATGTTAATAGGCATGTTTACCTTAGGTTCTATTGATTTTATTCATGACGATTGGTTGTTTCGCAATTCAGCTTTTTACAACAATTCTGGTTTGCCGATTTGGTTTTTATCAGTATTAACTTTTATACTGATAGCGATTCCCTTCTTTTTCTTGTTTGCTTTGGGTTTAAGGATCTTATCGAACAATACCAAGACGATCGGGAAAACAGCGAAATTATCGTTGTTAGGAATTTGGATCGTTGCCCTTTTAGTAGCCATCTTTTTTGGAACAAGACAATTTATGAATTCTGCTTATGACGGTACTGTTACCAATACCCAGGAGATGTATTACAATGTGACCGATACCCTGGAGATCAAAATGGTGGATGACAAAAATATTTCAAACAATACAGTGATTCGCAGGAATTGGAATTCTGAAATTATTTTAGATGATCAAAACACGGAAAGAGTTTATTCCAACAATATTCGCTTTAATATTTTGGTCTCCGATGACGAAACGATGTATGCCAAAGTGCGTAAGATGTCTCAGGGCCAAAGTAGAAAAGATGCCAGAGAAAATGCAGAAATGATCGAGTATTCGTACGAGTTAAACGAGGATGAATTAAGAATTAACGGATTCTTTCTAGCAGAACTGAGCAATAGATTCAGTGAGCAACGTGTCTATGTTGATCTGTATCTGCCTGAGGGTCAAACTGTATATTTAGATGGTTCTACCAAAACGTTTCTCTATGATGTTCAAAACGTTCAGAATATTTATGATGCGGATATGGCCAAACATTACTTTCAAATGACACAAGACGGATTTGTTTGTCTGGATTGTGATGAAAATGTAATAAATATTGAAAGTGACGATGATTCCTTTAATATGAAAATCGATGATGAAGGGGTACATATTGAAATACAGGAAGATGGAAAGGATAAATCTGAAGTAAAAATTGATGCCACAGGCGTCGTGGTAAAAAGTAGAAAAGACAGTGTCTAATCAATGCTCCATGGGCCTTAAATTCGTGTTTGAAATATGTAACAATTTAAGGTCCAGTAGAGTCTAATAGTATATAAGCTTATAAAAAAACACAATCATGAAAACATTAATCAAACTATCACTGGTATTATTTCTATTTGTAGGAACCACTTCATGTATGTTCGATGGAGTCAGAGGAGATGGCCATGTGGTATCAAAGTCAAGAAAAATATCAGATGATTTTGTACGCATTAATGCCAGCAGAGGCTTAGATGTTTATATCACAAAGAGCAAAAGGATATCTTTGGAAGTGGAGGCAGATGAAAATCTTCACGAATTGATCGAAACTGATGTTAGAAACGGAACCTTGTATATAACTGCGCGTAAAAATATCTATTCAGCCAGTGCGAAAAAGATTCATTTATCTGTAAATCATATCAATGGTATCAATGTGAACAGCGGAGCAGAGGTGTATTCAGAGAATACTTTCTCAACGGATAAACTCGTCATCAATGCCAGTAGCGGAGCCCATGCAAAAATGGACCTGAAAGTGGATGAGCTGACCTGTGAGAGTTCGAGTGGTTCAGAAATTCGCATTTCAGGAGAAACCAACTATTTGAATGCCTCTTCCTCGAGCGGTAGCGATATTGACGCCAATAATTTGGTGGCTAAATCGTGTAAGGCCCAAGCAAGCAGTGGTTCGGGAATTCATGTCAATGTAACAGATTCATTTGATGGCAATGCCTCAAGTGGTGCTGATATTCAATACAAAGGGAATCCTCAAGATGTTAGTAAAAGTGATAATTCCGGAGGGAAGATTCGTGCAGTGAACGGTTAATTCTATTTGCTAACTAGGAGTATTTAAAATCACGTCTTTGGCGTGATTTATATATTTACGACCAATTGGGATACGCTTATCTGTAACAAGAACAGAATTACCTTCCAAGGCTTGAATTTTATCCAACGCTACCGTGAAGGATCGATGAATCCTTAAAAATTTGGTACTTGGCAGTTCTTCCGTGATTCCTGACAAAGATTTATGTGCCAGATAATCGCCTGATTTGGTAAAGACCTTGATATAGTCCTTTAAGCTTTCAATAAAGAATATATCTTCAAATTTAATTTTGATCAATTTTTTATCGACTTTCAGAAAGATGAATGATTTTTCTGAAGTTTGCTGTACTTCATCCGTTTTATCATTCATAAATTTTTGAGAAAGCTTGTTAATCGATTTTAGAAAACGTGTAAAGGGAATCGGCTTGACCAAATAGTCTAATACGTCCAGGTCAAAGCTTTCAACAGCATATTCTCTATAGGCAGTTGTAATAATGAAATAAGGCTTTTGCTCGATACTTCGTATGAAATCAAGTCCGTTCATTTTTGGCATATTAATGTCGATAAATACCACGTCAACAGACCCTGACTCAATAACAGAAAGGGCTTCGAGCGGATTTGTGAAGGTCTCTTTCAATTCCATATTCGGAAATTCTTTCAAATGAGTTTCAATCACTTCGGCCGCCAATGGCTCATCATCGATAATAATACATCTAATTTTCATTCAGGGGTAATTTCAAATTTACACTGTATATATTTCCTTTGGTTTTGGTCTTTAGGCTGTAGGAAGATCCGTAAAGCAACTGCAATCTTCGTTTGACATTTTCTATACCGATGCCGTGTTTTGGCTTTTTATTTTCGGATTTCACAAAGTTATTTGTCACGGTAAAGTAAAGGAAATTGTCTTTAACCACAAAGTCAATACTTACATTTATGTCCTCATGATGCTTGGTGCCGTGTTTAAAACAGTTTTCAAGAAATGGCAGAAAGAGTAGGGGCGGTATCGCAATATCATCAATATTTCCTTCAATACTGATATCTGATTTCACCCTTTCTCCATATCTTAATTTTTCCAATTCCAGGTAACTGTACAAATAGTTAATTGACTTCATTAAGCTTATTTTAGGTTCCTTTACTTCATATAAGACATACTGCATTATTTCAGAAAGTTTCATAACCACATTTGCAGCATTAGGTGATTGCTTAATCACCAAGGCGTATAGATTATTTAATGTATTAAAGAAAAAATGCGGTTGTATTTGAGATTTTAGAAAATTCAATTCTGTTTCCAGTTGAATGCGCTGTAAATCGTCATTTCTTTTTTTCTCATTTGCCCAGTCATACGTTAATTTTATGGCAGAAACCAAGGCAACCACATAAATGGTTCCAATCATAGATTCGATGATATGAATAAGGGTAAAAGGCTCTTGATTTCCCTGAGCTTCCGGCCAGATACTCTCCGTGACAAGTATGTAATTGAGACCGGTCCGAATAAAGTAAAACAGCGCCAGAGAGCAGGTAAATAGAATAACAAATTTCAGGTACTTCTTTTTAAGGATATATCTTGGAATTAGATAATAGATCGTGAAATAGGTAATAATAATATTAAGCGGAAATTCTACTAAGTTAGATTTTAAAGAATACCAGTAATTATTGTTAATGGTTGCAAATCGAAAGAAATTAAAAACAAAATATACAGACCAAAACAGAAAGTGGTAACGAACCGGAATTCTAAATTCAGAAAAAATTCTTTTAAACATCATGATAACTATAAGGCACTATCGGTGTTAGCTGGTATATATCTTTTATAAAACTGCCTTTAAATATACAATTTAAAGGCAGTATTCATCGAATATTATAACGATCTATTTTTAAGGTCCCTTCACGACTTCTACAAACTGTACGTAGTCGTCATTTTTGGCAGCCATGATGTATTTTTTATCCTGTATGCTGATCATGGAAAGATCTTTGGTGTCGCCTGGGATATACAAGCCACTATCAGTAGGTGATACGGCTTTGAATTCACCTTTCCCATTCCCGGCTAAAAATAAGCCCACGCCTGCATCATTTCGGGGAGTTTCCACCTCAGAGCCATATAGGTTTCCTGCAATTACAATATCCAGGTTTCCATCTGCATTAAAATCTTCTGTGAGTATCTGGTTGATGCTTGATACCTGTGCCAGATTTGGTAATTTATGGATAATAAAGGCACCGTCTTTGTTTTCCAAATAAATGCTGGCAAAGGACTTGACTTCATAATGAAGTGATTTCTCAAGTGATTTCTTGGTATATACATCCTCCAGTGTAGCCACTGCAAAAGCATCGTAATCTTTGAATTTTTTCTTAATGGCTGGAATCTGTTCCGACGAACACTGACGTCCTCTTACCGGAAATTTTTCACCATCATCATAATAACTCAATACAATATCATTGGAATTGTTTTTGTCGAAATCATTGAGATAGATGTCAAAAGGCTCATTTTCATTGGCCTGGTATTTGTAATTTAACCCCAAATTACCAACGATAAAATCCATGTCCCCATCATTGTCAAAATCACCTTCAGTGAGTCCAAACCACCAACCTGTGGCATCTGATAAATCTAATTTAGAAGTAATATTATCGAAGTTACCTCTGTTATTTCTGAATATCGTGACCGGCATCCATTCACCAACCACAATGAGGTCTACCCAACCATCATTATCATAGTCGGTCCAGCTGGCATCGGTTACCATGCCTATATCAATTAATTCAGGCGCAATTTTTTCAGTAACGTTGACAAATTTAGGTTTACCTTTGGTGCTGATATTCTCAAGAATATAGCTGCTGGTTGGCATAGGATAATTTTTGGGGATCAATCTTCCTCCTACAAAAAGGTCCAGATCACCGTCTTTATCATAGTCAATAGCTTTTACTCTTGAGCCGCTAATGATCATTTCAGGCAACGCTGTCTTTGATTTAGAAAGGGCCCCTTTCCCGTCATTGATGTATAAACGATCTTGTAATAATTCTGAATCATGGTCAAATTCACTACCGCCACTTACCATGTATAAATCGTTAAATCCATCCCCGTCTGCATCAAAGATGAGACTTCCCAAGTCTTCACGATCACTGTCATCAGCTACATCAGGAAAATGCATACGTTCAAAGCCTGATTTCGTTTGGTAGTAAATAGCTGTCTGGTTATTATGAGAACCACCGATAACAACATCTTCCAAACCATCACCGTTAAGGTCGCCGACACTGGATCCGGGGCCGAATGAGGATGTTTTATGCGGTAGCAAGACCTGATCATTAAAATCATTATATACATTTTCTGCATGTTTGTGCGCCAAAACAATATTCGTGTTCTGTTCTGTTTTAAACAGCTTGATATTATCGGTTATCACAGGAGCTTCGTCAAATGCCCCGTTTTTATAGTCAATGGTAAGGAACTGGTTGGCAGCTACATTTTTCAAAACTTCCATTTTTCCATCAGGCCATTGAACTTTGATCTCTTGAACGTTTTCATCCTGACCTAAACCATAGTGTAATTGAGGGGCGACAGAAGACTGAAACCCTCTGGTTAAAGTTAATTCTTGAAACTGTGTCAGTTCAGCGGTTTTTACCCAAGTTTTTACACCCAGTCCTGAAGTGTTTTTCTCCGGGCCGTTAAATTTTATGGTGATGGAGTTGTTCTTATCCGAACTGAAGTTTTCAAAGATGGCAGCTTTGTCATCAATATTATTCAAAACGATCTCTAAATCTCCATCATTGTCCAGATCAGCATATACACAGCCATTAGACCAGCCCGGAAATTCAATTCCCCAGCTTTCATTCATTTTGTCAAAGGTGAGATCACCATTGTTCTTAAAGACAAAATTATCCACTTTTTCAGAAGGAATTGCCAATGTTTTTTCGAGGAAATTTCCTTTTACAGGATTCTTTTTAAGGTTATTAAAGTAATCTTTGTTGTTAATTTCTCTTCTCGTCCCATTTGAAATGTAAATATCTTTCCAGCCATCGTTATCAAGGTCCACGAATAAAGGAGCCCAACTCCAGTCAGTGGTTGCCAAACCGGCAATTCTAGCCACATTGCTAAAAGCAGGCAAGGAATCCTGAACATTTCCATTGTTCATCTGTAATTGATTTTGCATGTACTGGTAATGAAACCCAGCATTTACTGTTCCCCAGAAAAGATCTGGGTTCATACCGGCCATATTGGCTTTTGATCTTCGGTTATTCCCAGGAGTCATATCCATTTGAATGATATCTAAGAGCTGGTCATTGTTAAAATCAGCAATATCGACACCCATTCCATAAAGGGCTGTTTGCTTCGTTAGCTTTTTTGAATGTTCACTAAAGGTACCGTCCTGGTTATTGATCAACAAAAAATCTGGAACATTGAAGTCATTTGAAATATAGAGATCAGGCCAGCCATCTTGGTTTAAATCTCCAACAGTACAGCTATTGGTTAGCCCGAAGGACCTCACTTTTGCCTCTGTAGTTACATCCGTAAAATGATCACCATCATTTCTAAACAACTTGTCAGTTTCCACATCCTTAGGATTGCTCATTTTGAAGGCGTAAAAATTGTTGGGTGCATTAAAATTGGTAGGAGGGTAGTTGGCTACATACAAGTCAAGATCGCCATCCAGATCGTAGTCAAAAAAGGTAGATTGAATAGTGTTTCCAATATCTGCAATTCCATATTCGGCTGCTTTTTCAGTAAATGTCATGTCACCATTGTTGATAAAGAGCAGATTTTCTTTAGGATTGAATTTCCCCGCTACGGAACAATAGATATCCAGAAAACCATCATTATTAACATCAGCCATGGTCACCCCTGTGAACCATCTGTCGTCTCCTGCAACACCTGCGCTTTCAGAAATGTCCTCAAACTCTAGATTTCCTTTGTTCATATAAAGCTTGTTTTCCACCATGTTACCGGTAAAATACAAGTCAATAAGACCATCATTATTAAGATCCCCTGCTGATACTCCACCACCCATATAAATATAGGCATAGGCCAGATAATTCAAAGAGTCATTCTCTGTTAGATTGTTGGCGAAATCAATCGAAGACTCTGATGCATCAACTTGTCGAAACAACCTTTCATTATTGAGCTTTTCTGTTTTTGTACAAGAGATAAGGAGGATAGTGATTACTAGAAAAAAAAGACTTTTTTTCATGACTTTGAATGATTTAAATTTCAGGCATAAAAATACAAAAACGGAGCATTATACAATGCTCCGTTTAAGAATAAATAAGTTAAAAAACTATTTTTTACCAATCTGGGTTTTGAGTTAAAGTTCCAGAACTTTGGTCAATAGCAGAAACAGGAACTGGTAGCAAATTGTGCTTGCTTCCAACAGCGGTCGTCTTAGGACCAAAGTTAGAAATAGTTCTCGTTTCATTTGTAATATACGTATTCATAGTGTTAGGATAGTCACCCCATCTTCTAAGATCGAATAAACGATGTCCTTCCATACCTAATTCTAATCTACGCTCCATTTGAAGCGCTTTTATAGCATTGGTTTTGTCACCTAAAGTAGTATACAATTCAATTTCGTAATTAGCAGCGTCAGCACCACCAGCATCTTTCATGTAAGTCATGTTTTTCGCTCTTGAACGAATTTGATTGATATAATCAAGACCTTTGGCTAAATCATCCGTAAAGATAGCGGCTTCAGCAGCCATTAAAATTACATCAGCCAATCTGATAAAGTGGTAGTTTATACCAGAGTGTTGTTGACCCCAGTTACCAGCTCCTTGTAAGGCGTCTTCACCATTCCAATATACATTCTTACGCGCAAGGTAAGGTCCAGAAATATCACCGAAACCAGCTCTAATCCATGATTTACCTGGGTGTATTTCCCAATTGTTATAGTTGATACCTCTTCTACCTACTACATAGTCAAGTCTTGGATCAAGAGGACCTGTATGTAAGGTGAAATCTTCAGTACTCTCCACACCGGCGTCATTCTTAACGTCAGTTTTGTTATAGTCATCCAATAAAGGTAATCCAGCTGAAGTTTGGAATGAATTTACCAAATCCTGAGTTGGTTGGTAAAAACCACAACACCATCCGTTTGGCCCACCAAAGTTCAAGGTACCACCTTGGTTACCATTAGGAGCAAATGCACCACCAACGGTATTGAACTGTATTGCAAAGATTGATTCAGAACCTTGTTCACCTGCTTGTCTGAAGTTATCAATATATTCAGGTAATAAAGAAAATGGTCCACCGATTACAGTCTCTAATAAACCTAAAGCAGCAGAATAATCTCCCTGGTACAATTTAGATTTACCTAAGTAAGCAGTAGCAGCCCAATTTGTAGCACGACCATAGTCAGATTGAGAATCTGGTAGGTTTTTCTGTGCATAATCGAAATCCGCATCAATATTCGCCCATAAATCAGTTCCGTTAGGCTGTGCAAATTCTACATTTGAATAATTTTCATCACTGATATATGTAGCATACTTACCCCACATGATCTGTAATTGAAAATTGTAATGCCCTCTTAAAAATCTTGCCTGAGCCAGTTGGTTTTGAAATAAAATCTCTCCGTTTTCCGCTCCTGCAATTTGAACGATTACCGCATTTGCTCTGTTCGCACCAGCATATAAAGCTCTCCACTTAGAAGAGATATATGACAATCCAGTAGACCAGTCGTGTACTTCCAATTGAAATAACGTTTGTTGGTCACCATCAGTACTTCCTTTGTGAGCATCATCAGAAATCACATCCATCCACCAGTTATCACCGGTAGCTTCCCATCCACCAGAAGCATTTGTAACTCCATCTAAAGAGCTATATGCCGCTGTAAGTAGGAAGTTAACTCCCTCTTCGTTGGCAAGTGCCTCTGGATTTAACGTTCCGATTTCAATCGTTTCGCTAAATTCATCGCTACAGGCTAAAACAGTCATTAGCAGTAGCATTATATAAAATATTCTGTTTTTCATTTCTTAAAATTTAATGTTTAAACCTATAGTAAAAATCTGAGATACAGGATAAACCCTACTATCAATACCCATGTTCAAGTTTTCAGATTGTCCACCAATAACTCTTGGCTGAACTTCTGGATCAACACCGCTATAATTTGTAACAGTGAACAAGTTGGTTCCTTGCAGGTAAATTCTGAATCTTTCCATACCCATTTTATCAGTTGTTTCGGTTGGTAATGAATAACCGATCTGAAGGTTTTTCAATCTGAAGAATGATCCGTCTTCAACAAAATAGCTATTCGAGTTCAATTCAGAACCTTTGATTGAATTACTCAATGCAGGAACATTGGTGTTTGTGTTATCAGGTGTCCAAGCATCTAAAACTCTTGTACTTCTGTTACCATTTACAAATAATGGGAAGTCAGTAAAGATTAAATTACTATTGTAGACATCATTTCCTTGAGATCCGTTGAAGAACATAGAAAGATCAAATCCTTTATATCCTGCGTTCAAGTTCAAACCATATGTAAAGTCAGGATGAGGAGAACCAATTTTAGTTCTGTCATCATCTGTGATAACTCCATCTGGCACACCATCTGGTCCAGAAACATCTTCATATTCAAATCTTCCTTGGTCATCCAAGCCAATAACGTTACGTCCGTAGAAATAAGAAATTGGTTCACCTTCTTCAGTTCTTGTATAAGAACCTGCCCAGCTAGTTAAAGCATTACCTGTAATAGGTGTACCATTAATCAAGCTAGTAACCTCATTTTTGTAATGAGATAGGTTGAAAAGAGCACCAAAAGTAAATCCTGAATCCCATGTGTTGTTATATCCAACAGACCAGTCAATACCAGTGTTTTTGATCTCCCCTAAGTTAACAAATGGAGCCGGAGCTTCAGGACCTGTAGTTGGGATCAAGTTATTATCTCTTGCAAATAATCCATCAGTAGTAATTTGATAGAATTCAATAGACGTTGTTAATTTGTTATTGAAGAAATCTAATTCCGCACCAATGTTACTGGTAATACTTGTTTCCCATTTAAGGTCTTCGTTACCAATCTGACTAACAATTGCACCTGAACTAGCAGCACCATTAGTACCCCAAACATAATTGGCAGTATTTTGGTCGAAAGCGTAAAGTGTTTTAGTTGGGTTGTTTACAGGAAGATCCTGGCTACCTAACTGTCCCCATGAAGCTTTCAATTTAAACCTGTTCAAAACACCACTGTTGTTGAACCAATCTTCATTACTCATTACCCAACCAGCACTAACTGAAGGGAAGACATCTGACTTATTATCTCCAGCAAATCTTGAACTCTTGTCATAACGTAACGTTGCAGTCACGAAGTATTTTTGCTTGTAGTTATAATCAGCTGAACCGAATACTGAGAACAAAGTATATCCATTTTGATATGCCCAGTCTACAGCAGGATCTGCAAAACCATTGTTTAATAAGTAGAATTCAGGAGTTTCGTTGAAATAATCAGTTCTACTCACTTGTTTCCCTTTGTTTGTTTGTTCCAAAGCTTCAGTAGCAATAAATGCACTCAAGTTATGATTTTCTCCAAACGTAGTGTTGTACATCAACATGTTTGTCCAAGTCCAGTTATAAAAATTCTGATCTTGTTCCCATAAAGTGTTGAATGATTTAGGCTCACCGTGCTCTGGATCAAGAGGAGTAAAATCTCTCTGATCAAATGCAGCAATCGATCCCGCTAAAGTAGTCTTGAAAGTAAGTCCATCAATAATTTCATAAGAAAGATAGATGTCACCAAATACTCTAAAGTTATTGATGTAGTTATCTTTTGCTCTTTGAAGTAAAGAATAAGGTTGTCTTGTATTTGACAATCCTGTTGAGTTACTATAAGTACCTGCAAAATTACCATCATCGTCATACACAGGAATCAGCGGACTCGCTCTAAGAGCACCTTCAATTGCTTCACCATTTCCATTTTGTTGTGTTGAGTAAGATGCATTTAAGTGTTGTCCAATTTTTAATTTTTCAACTGGCTTAAATTCATTGTTTACCTGAATATTACCTCTAGCAAAACCAGTGTGCTTAATAACACCACCTCTGTTTAAGTAACCTACAGACATAAATGACTTACTAGTTTCAGTACCACCTTCCATAGATACAGTTGCCTGAACAGTAGGAGCAGACTGAGTAATTTCATTCCACCAGTTTGTTCCACCCGGAGTTACAGTCGCACTAATTCCTTCACGACCTGGAGCCTGAGATAGGTCCAATTGGTCTGGAATTACAGGACTTGCCCCATTTCCGTATTGTGGATGAGATGGAGGATCAGCTCCGTAGAACAATACGTCATTGTTCATTCCTTCCCATAGCATATCAGCATGTTGTTGAACATTTAATACGTCAATACCCTGAACAGCCTGAGATACACCCGTGTAGATGTCTACAGTTACAGTAGATTTAGCAAGGTTGTAGCTACCACCTTTTGTAGTAACAATGATAACCCCGTTAGATGCTCTTGATCCATAGATCGCAGCAGCACCATCCTTCAAAACGTTCATCTGATCGATATCACCAGGATTGATCGATGTTAAAACGTTTGGATCCGTAGTTTGCACTCCGTCAATAATGTAAAGTGGTCCTGTTCCGTTTGAAGAACCAATACCACGAATGTTTACTGTTGGTGCAGCACCAGGAGCTCCGTTAGAAATTACTGTAACACCCGTTACCCTACCTTGTAAGGCTTCTGCAGCATTCACTGTAGGAACTTTTAATGCTTCGTCCATGTCAACAGAAGCAACCGATCCGGTAATGTCTCCTCTTGTTTGAGCAGCATAACCAACAACAACAACTTCTTCAAGGGTGTTGTCCCCACCCTCAAGTGTGATGTTAATAACAGAATCACTACCCACTGTAGCAGTTCCATTTGCCATCCCGATGAAAGAGAACTCTAAAACGTCACCTTCATTGGCTTCGATTGAGTAATTACCATCGAAATCAGTAGTAACCCCCCCAGAGGAGCCCTGAACAACAACAGCTGCTCCAGGCAGTGGCCCGTCAGCATCTGAAACTGTTCCTGTGACTGTCTTCTGCGCCATAGTAAAACTACAGGTGAAGAAAATCCCCAGAATGATTAAACTTTTAAATAATTGTTTTCCCATAATAAATAATTATTAATTAATAAATTGATTGTAAGCGTGCGGTTTTTTTTGAAAATACCGCCAAAAAATGTTTTAATGCATAATGATATAAGTTTATATTTTATTTCAAAAAATTAATATACAAATAACTTAATACGCCCCATGGATAACATTTATTTAACAATTAAAATGATATCGGCACAGAAACGTTAATGTTTTCTAAACAATTAATTGGCAAGATATAAATTTTTCTTAATTTAATTGTGATACAATTCCGTCCATTTTTGATACCATTATATGTCTAAACTCTACTGGGTGACTTTCACTTTGTAGTGAAATGTATCCTTGGTCAAGAGAATTCCCCTCTAATTCAGTCAAAGTATTGTATTCACCACCTATTATCGGTTTGTTGTATTCCAGTACTTTTTCACCATTAATATAATGTGTAATCAATGAATCATTTCTTACTTCAATTTCAAGATCCACCCATTGATCTCCATAATAGGTCTTTGACCTTGAATCTATACAATGAGCAGTAACCAATTCGTTCTCCATATAAACATGACTTCCAGGAGTGCACAGGTTGGCTGTACTTCTCGGCACTCCCTCTTCAAGTCCACCTAGGAGCTGAACTTCTATGCAAACAGGGAAATTTTGATCTAACTCCATGGTCTTAGGGTCCTGACAGTGAATCATGACGCCGCTATTTCTCAAGGCCCAGTTTTCCCCTCCTTTTAGTTGTTCTCCTGTAAATCGATATTGCAGCTTTAATTTATAATTACTAAAGGGTGATTTATAGAAAAGGTGCCCAAAGGAATTATCAAAATTCTCATATGCTGAATAATCCACCTTGATCACGCCATCAACCACTCTGAAAGTATTTTTCCAATTGACACCTAATTGATGCCCCCGGATCTTCATGTTCCAACCATTCAGATCAACACCATTAAAAATGGAAACCCATTTTTCATTGTCAAGGGAAGCCAGTTTTTGACTTTTTTCTTCCTTTTTACAATTTATTAAGAATAGTGATAAAAAGATGCTAATAATTAAATTTCGAATAATGATCATATAAATTATCTACATACTACAGTTCTGACTAAGGTACAGTGTATGTTAGACCTTGGAACAGGGGTTATTTAAAGTTTTACACTTTATGTTAACAATAAATGAACAGGATATTTGCTATTAATTTTGTAAAACTCGAGGCAATGTAATTACTTTGCGAAGTATTAATGTTCAAAATATTTCAGTGAAAGACCGTATACATGAAATAGAGCCCTTTCGAGCAGAAGGAATTGTTTACCATGCAGACACCTGTTTGCCTTTGGTAGATGCTATTTCACGACAAAAGCTAAAGTTTAAAGCCCTGGCCCGTTATACCTATCCCGGAGATCGTCTGACCGATGATACGAAGGGATTGAACTCAATCGGTTACTGGGACGCCATGGAGCCTCAGGACTGGGGACTGAACTGGCATCGAAATGAAGGAATAGAATTTCATTTTTTAGAGTCAGGTTCTATGCCGTATGCACAAGAAAAAGAGAAAACAGCCTTAAGACCGAATCATCTTACCATAACAAGACCCTGGGAGGCGCATAAAGTGGGTAGTCCGGAAATAGGCATGGGGAAGTTTTACTGGGTGATTATAGATCTGGGTATCAGGAGGCCACATCAGGATTGGGTTTGGCCGGATTGGATTATGATGACTGAGAAGGATTTGAACCGACTCACAAAAATTCTAAGGCTGGATGATCAATGGTTATGGCAAACAAATACGAGAATGCGGGAATGCTTTCACAAGATTGGGGCTGCTGTGGATACTGATGTTGATGGCAGCAGTGCTTCTAAAATACGCCTCTTAGTGAATGAAATGCTCATTGTTTTATTGGAACTCGTTGATTCAAAGGATGTTGTGCTAAATGAGGCGCTGACAGATAGTTCTAGAAGTGTTAAGCTTTTTTTGGACGAATTAGATAAAAATTTATCCGAAAACTGGACCATAGAGCGTATGGCAGAATCTGCCGGGGTAGGTCTTACCAGATTCACCTACCATTGTCGACAGTTAACAAATACGACTCCTATGCGCTATCTGGCAATGAAACGCATCGAAAAAGCAAAGAATATATTGATAAATAAACCAGAATTAAGTGTAGCAGAAGTGGCTTATAGTTGTGGTTTTGCGACCAGTCAGTATTTTTCAACTGTTTTTAAAAAACAGGAAAAATGCACGCCTTTAGAGTTTAAGGTGAGTTTGTAAGAGTCATTTCTGGAATTTCTCTGGAGTTTAGAGCCATTGTCAACTGGAAATAGTAATTCTGTCGTTTTGTATAATTTCTTTCACTGATTAAAAATACACAGAAATTCTTGATTATTATTTTACTTTCACAAACATTAAATCAAGAAAATTTTAGGGAAATGAAAAAAGTTGGTTCAAAATTCACCCTGCTTACGGCTGCAGTGGTGTTTATGCTTGTAACTACAATTTCGTGTGGAGAAAAGCAGAAAGAGGGTAAGGCAGCAGCAATCAAAGAAACAGCGGAAGTTGACAAAGAGCCTTTCTTTAAATTGTCATTGGCCCAATGGTCTTTGAATAAAGCGGTAAGAGAAGGAGGGGAGAGCCCTTTGGATTTTGCTCAAAGAGCAAGTGAGTTGGGCTATGAAGGCATTGAATACGTAAGTCAATTGTATACCAAAGAACTGGAGAAAGAAGCAGATCCCAAAGTAGCTATGGAAAAGTTACTGATTGCTTTAAAGGAAAAAAGTGTAACATACAATGTGACAAACGTGTTGATCATGGTTGATGGAGAAGGGCATTTGGCCGCTATGGATGATAAGGAAAGAGCCAAAACCGTTGAAAATCATAAAAAATGGGTTGATGCAGCACAATTTTTAGGTTGCCATTCCATTCGTGTGAATGCCCATGGTGTTGGTAGCTATGAAGAAGTAGCTGCGGCAGCAGTGAAAGGACTGACAGACCTATCGACCTATGCAGCTACAAAAGGGATCAATGTATTGGTTGAAAACCATGGAGGATATACTTCTAACGGACAATGGCTGGCTGAAGTTATGGCAAAGGTGAATATGCCGAATTGTGGAACGCTACCAGATTTTGGAAATTTTTGCATGACAGAAGGTTATGGATCTATAAATAGTGCAGAATGTGAGGATCCTTATGATATATATAAAGGTGTATCAGAACTTATGCCCTATGCAAAAGCTGTAAGTGCTAAAAGTTATGATTTTGATGCCCAGGGAGGACAACCCAAAATAGACTATGTGAAAATGCTGCAAATTGTGAAGGATGCAGGATATACAGGCTTTATCGGGGTGGAGTATGAAGGTTCAAACTTGACTGAAGTTGATGGTATCAACGCTACAAAAGATTTATTGCTACAGGCAGCGGCTTCCATAAAATAAAAGAAATCATGGGTTCAAAAATCAAGTTAGGTATTCTTGGAGGAGGAGGAGATTCACTGATAGGTGTGTTACATCGTGTGGCATCTAATATGTTTGATCAGTATGAAATCGTAGGAGGTGTATTTAATCCTAACTGGGAAGAGAACATTGGTTTTGCCAAAAAACTGGACCTACCACTTTCCAGGATTTATGCAGATTTTGAATCTTTGATCTCAGAAGAAATAAAACTTCCAGATAACGAAAGAATGCAGGTGGTGTCAATTCTTACACCAAACTTTTTACACTTTCCAATGGCGAAAAAGTTATTGGAGAATGGATTCAATATTATTTGTGAAAAACCTCTGACGACCACCTATGAAGAGGCGCTGGAATTGCAGAAGATCCAGGAGCTGACCAAAACCGTATTTGCAGTGACGTATACCTATACAGGTTATCCTATGGTGAGGCAAATGAGAAAAATAATAGCATCAGGTCAGCTGGGGAAGATTCATAAAGTAGATGTTCAATATTATCAGGGATGGATCAATCCGATTATTCACGATGCAGAGAAAAGAGCTTCTACCTGGAGGTTACAACCTGATAAATCCGGAATTAGTTGTTGCATCGGTGATATTGGAACACATGCTTTTGATATGATAGAATTTGTGACGGGTTTAAAGATCTCAAAAGTATTAGCAGATCTGAATTACCTCTATGACGATAATTTGATGGATATTGACGGCACGGTATTGATTCGATGCGGCAATGGTGCTAAAGGAGTTATCAGAGCAAGTCAAATTGCCACAGGAGAGGAAAACAGTATCATTGTTAAGGTGTACGGAGAAAAGGCAGGCCTGAAATGGGAACAGGAAAATCCCAATTACCTGTACAAGCTTGAAGATGGTGAGCCTCTAAAGGTGCTGAAACCCGGGAATGTGTATAACAGCGATTTGTCATTGGATGGATCTAAATTACCTCCCGGACATCCGGAAGGTATCTTTGATGCGATGGGAAATATTTATAAGGGAGTGGCCAGAGCTATCAAAGGAGAGCCCTATGATTCCGGGGAGTTTCCAACGATTACAGACGGAGTCAGAGGAATGAATTTTATAGAACAGGCTGTGGCTTCAAATGCGGAAGGCAACGTGTGGAAAGAGATCGATTAAGCGCTTTGGATAAATTTAAAAATATATGAAAAACGTATTAATAGTTGTTGTTTTTGTAGGACTTTTAGCCTCTTGTAAGAGCGGAACCAAGCAAAAGGAGGTAGTACCTGAGCAAACTGCAGCATTGGAAGAAGGTTGGACAGATTTGTTTGACGGTGAAAGTTTTAAGGGTTGGCACACGTACCTGCGAGATACAATTTCGACACAATGGCAAATTAAAGATGGAGTCATGTTTTATAAGCCTGATCCGGACAAAGCGCAGGGGATGAATAATTTAATTACTGATCAAAAGTATACAAATTATGAACTTTCCTTGGATTGGAAGATCTCGGTAGATGGAAACAGTGGTGTATTTTACGGAGTTTTGGAAGATGAAAAATTTGTAGTTCCCTATATGACGGCACCGGAAATTCAAATCAGAGATTATACGAATATTCCAGACTTTACCGATCATCAGCAAATGTCAGGAGCTATTTTTGGCATCGTGGGTATTGAGAGGGATGTGGCTAAAAAAGCAGGGGAATGGAATCATTTTCTGATTAAAATCGATCATAAAAATAATGTTGGAAGTGTCACTTTAAATGAAGTTGAGGTTGCGAATTTTCCAGTCAACGGGGATGCATGGAATACCTTGGTAGCGAGCTCAAAATTTAAAGATTGGGAGGGATTTGGAATTACTCGCGAAGGTCATATTGGTCTACAGGATCATGCCCATGGCGTTTGGTTTAGAAATATAAAGATCAAAGAGTTGGTTGATTGATAGGAGATAAAGTACCGTTAAGTGACGGAGGATAGGAATGCATATGAAAGCCTAATTTTATAGGTAAATGGAAAGATTTTTGCAGATTTGTTAGTATATTTACTTTTTTCGAATCAATTCCCTCAGTATACGGTAGTTTTAGTGCCTTCAGCAACATGTACCGTATTTTTTAATGTAGTCAATTTGACACATTTTTTTTGAAAATAATAAAAAGAGTTTAATGATTTAAACAAATATAAATTACCGATTTTTCTAATTAATTAAGTTTTATAGTATTATGAGTAAGAATGAAAAAAAGAACACAATTTCCAGAAGGAATTTTGTAAACAAAACGCTGGTGGCCAGCGCTGGCTTTTCTATCGTGCCATCTTTTGCCGTAAGCGGGTTGGGTCATGTTGCACCTAGTGACAAATTGAATATTGTTGGAGTAGGAGTAGGTGGCATGGGTCTAAGAAACCTAAGAAATCTAAAATCACAGAATATAGTAGGTTTATGTGATGTTGATTGGAAATATGCTAAAGGAGCTTTTGATGAGTTTCCGGATGCCAAAAAATATTGGGATTTTAGAAAAATGTATGAGGAAATGGAGAATGAATTTGATGCGGTTGTTATTGCCACAGCAGATCATACCCATGCATTGACAGCAGCTCATGCCATGACAATGGGAAAACACGTATATCTTCAAAAGCCATTGACGCATTCTGTGTATGAATCTCGTTTATTGACGAAACTTGCTGCAGAAAATAAGGTAGCTACTCAGATGGGTAATCAAGGGGCTTCAGGTGCCGGTGTTGCCGAGACATGTGAAATTCTTTGGAGCGGTGCCCTGGGAGATGTTGTAAAAGTGGAGTCATTTACCGACAGACCTATATGGCCTCAAGGATTGAATTTACCGGAAACTGCTGATCCGATTCCGGATACTTTGAACTGGGAGCTGTTTACAGGACCTGCTAAAATGAGAGATTTTAATGAAGTGTATCATCCATGGAATTGGAGAGGATGGTGGGATTATGGTACAGGAGCCTTAGGAGATATGGCATGTCATATTTTACATCCGGTATTTGAAGGATTAAAATTAGGATACCCTAGTAAAGTTCAGGCAAGTTCATCGTTACTTTTAAATGACTGTGCGCCGGTATCACAATCTGCTAAATTGACCTTCCCTGAAAGAGGGAAAGTTGGTAGCATTAATTTGCCAGAAGTAGATGTACATTGGTATGATGGAGGTATCAAACCAGAATTGCCAGACAATTGGCCTGCAGGTAAGAATCCGAACAAAAGCGGAGGAGGAACCTTCTTCTATGGAACCAAAGATATTTTACATACAGGTTGCTATGGTGTTCAGCCAGAATTGTTGTCAGGTAAAAAAGTAAACCCACCAAAAACAGAAAGAAGGGTTGAAGAAGAAATGGGTCTGTCTTGGGGCGGAGGAGCTCATGAAATGGACTGGGTTAGAGCTTGTAAAGAAAGTCCTGAAAGCAGAATGCCTTGTACTTCTGATTTTGCGGAAGCAGGTCCATTTAATGAAATGGTCGTGATGGGTGTATTGGCAGTTCGTCTTCAAGACTTGAATAAGACACTTGAATGGGATGGTGAAAAAATGGAGTTCACGAACATTGGTGCCTCTGAGGAAATAAGAAACGTCGTTAAAGACGGTTTTGAAATTCATGATGGTCATCCTACATTCAACAAAGACTATACAGATCCTATGAATGCGCTAGCCTATTCTCAGGAATTAGTGAAGCACACCTATAGAGATGGATGGGAATTACCTCCAATGCCAAAATAGAATTAATAAGGAATTATAATTTTAAAACGGACCTTAGAATTTTACCTTGTAGCGGTAATTTTCTAAGGTTCTAATTAACAGTAAATAAATAATTAACTGATTTTCAATTACAAATAAATTTCAAAAAATGAAGAAAAGAATTTTTATACTTGCATTAGGTATCGCAACAAGCTCTTTTATGGTTAGTTGTGGTGGTGGAGCAAAAAAAGAGGCTCCTGCAGCTGAAGCGGCTGAAGAGGTTGTTGAAGAAGTAGCTGTGGAAGAGGCTGCACCAAATACATTGACGGAAGCTGAGAAAGGCGATGGTTGGGTATTGCTTTTTGACGGAACTACGTCTGAAGGATGGAGAGGATATAAAAAAGATGTTTTCCCTTCTGCCTGGCAGGTCGTAGACGGAACAATTCATATGATTGGTTCCGGAAGAGGTGAAGCTGGAGACAAAGAGGGTGGAGACATCATTTTTGATAAGCAGTTTCAAAACTTTACTTTGAGCTTGGAATGGAAAATTTCAGAAGGAGGAAACTCGGGTATTTTCTATTTGGGAGAAGAAGAACTGGATTTTATCTGGAAAACGGCTCCAGAAATGCAGATTTTGGATAATGAAAAGCATCCTGATGCAGCTTTGGGAACCGATGGAAACAGACAGTCAGGTTCTTTATACGATTTGATTGCCGCAAAACCACAGAATGCGAAGCCAGTTGGCGAATGGAACAAGGTGGAGATCACTGTGTATAAAGGTACTGTTGTTCACACTCAAAACGGCGTAAATGTTGTTGAGTATCATTTATGGACACCAGAATGGAATGAAATGGTAGCCGGAAGTAAATTCCCAAGTTTGAATAAAGACTGGGCTGATGTCGCTTCAAAGGGATATATCGGGCTTCAAGATCATGGTGATGATGTATGGTTTAGAAGTATTAAAATTAAAGAACTTTAGGCCTTACATTGGTAAAATTTATTAAAAACCTCTGAATATTCAGAGGTTTTTTTTGTGCTGTTATTCTTTGATAGGCATAAAAATTTCTGCCTGCCATTGAAGTTCATCTCCACCCATATTTGGATTGTTATGAAATACCTCGAAAGGTTTTTTGTCTATGGTGATGTTTTGTGCGGCAGCATAGTCAACTAATGCATACCAGGCTCTATCTGAGGTGATATAGTTTCCATTGTAGATGGCTTTTAAGGCTTTTCGAGGTGTAACTTCTCTAAAATGGATCAGCGAATGATCAAACCGGTCCTCTTTGTTTTTTATGGGATAACAAAAATCATAGGTGATATAGTCATTCGTCATATCCCAGTCAATGACTTCGATAAAAGGCCTTCCATCAAGTTCAATATTCTTTTCAACCAAGGTACTGGTGAGCAAACTAAAATTTTGCATCATTCCCACGGCTTTTTCGCCTTGCGGCCCACTGATACGTATAAAAGCACAATAGGTTTTATTTATGTGATCTTCTCCCACGATCTTCACCTTGAAACGACTGATATGTTGTTTTAAATTACTGTTAAATTCAGTAAGGCTGTTCTTAACTCTTTTTTCGAAATCTGTATAGAAAAAAAGATTGTTGAGACGATTTTGAAAACTATGACTTTGATCTGTGACGTACACTTTGACAAAGGTAGTGGAGTCATTTATGGCTTCCAGTCGCCATTCATATAGGAAGACAGAATCACCATAGGTTATGAGCTGATTAAGTGCTAAGAGATCATCGGACTTGCTGAGGCTTGAATTATCAAGGGTGAGATTCCAGGTCTTGATACTTTGGTTTACAGCTCCAGGAAAGGTTTTTGGCTCCAGGCTAACCAGATAATCATAGGGCTTAAGCAGAAAGTACCAGGACAAAAAGCAGCCTAAAAAAATAGCTATAAGAAGAAGAATCTTTTTCACTATGAAAAGGTTTTAATTGTACATGTCTAAATTCTGGATCACAAAGGTACCCAAATCTCTTCCCTGTTTAACTCCAACTTCTACAGCAGCTCTGTAATGTATGCCTCCATACATGCGACTGATCGCGGCTTCATCTGCCGCCTTGTTAAAGGATTCGAAATGCCTTACCGGAAGTCCATATGGTAGTTCTGTATCGTCTGCAAACTTAAAATTATCTCCAAAAATATCGGTCAAGGCGATCGCTGCCGCTCCAGAGGCCACTGAGTGCCCGCTTACGTATTCAGGAAAAGGAGGAGTCTGTAAAACAGGCTTCCAGGCATCGTCGATATGTTCGTTAATCAAGGTTTCAGGTCGGATCAAATTGCTTCGATATTTCTCGTCCCAACAACTGATAAAGGCATCTGCAATGGCCACTGCTGTTTTGGTATAGGCATAAACAGTATCATCAAAATCGTAATTGCTTTGTCTGCAGGCTATTTTTGTTATACCGATCCAATGTGCACCAGGGGTAATCTTTTTGGTAGCGAACATAAGGTGACCCCGGGAAACTGAAACATAAGGATTACAATCCCAAAACTGGGCAATGGCAACTTCTTCAGAATCATCTCCGCCTTTTGTGATTGCATTACTAATATCATAGACTTCCTTTAATTCCTTGTAGAAATCAGATTCCTGTTCCATACTAAAAGGTGGAGGTGGTACCGGTTTAAACTGGGCCGCGGAATCTATCACAAACGGCCTGATTTTATTCCAGTGAGGCTCAAGACCATCCATATAGGACGGTGGTGTTGGCTGCCATCGTGAAGGATCATCTGTGTTGACTGAAAATTTTGACATGGTTCGTGTTTGCTTATAATTGTCTTGATCCATCCAGTCGGCTATATGCCTGGCCACGTTTAAACCATAGGTTTTGGAAATTTCAAATTCTTTGGAATTCGTATCGTTCCAATTTTGGTATAGACTGTCTATGTACACTTGCATGTCATCTTCAGAGAAAATGAGTTTTTTATTCAAATTCATATGTGCAATCAAGGCAGCAAGTTGAAAGTTCACTCCTTCGGGAGCCGGGGGCGTGGTCCCTAAATTCGTTAGTTGATCTTCTAAAGAGGCGTATTTGGAATTTCCCTGGGCGATAATTTCATAGGCGGCAATACTGGGATATGAGAAAACTCTGCTTGCAACCGGTGGAGAAAAAATATCATGTACCATGATTTCTCCAACCTTATCAACTGAATGGTGAAAATCTTCAGCATTTATTAAAATGGGAGCTGATTTTTTTGAACAACTGAGTAAAAGTCCCAGGCTTATCAGAATAATAAGGTGCTTTTTCATGGTATGTTTTTCGTATTTTTTATTTTATATACTTGTGCCTGATCATTGTTAATGGTAATCAATAAATAGACATCATTTTTAAACGGAATGATATTCAAATGTCTGACTGATTTGCCCGAAAGATCTATTCCCATTTGATTTCCCAGCAGGATCTCCGTATTACTTTTGATCAGGGCAGCTGAGAAAGCATCAAACCTTCCATGGAAGGGCTGTACTCCAAAATAGTTTCCTGCAGTCAAGATGTCCTGCCTGCCATCACCATCAAAATCATATTTTAAAAAAGTGGTGATTGGTGCCACCTGTAAATGGTTGGGGAAAGGCACGAATTCAAAGGTTGAATGATTGTTTTTTAAATAACCCGATTGCAAGGTGTTGACCTGATATATCTGTGACTCTTTGAGTTTTACATCGTCGAACATCTGCGTTATAGTTTGGCCAGCAGCCTCCTGATAGGTACCGTATTTTTTTCTTAGTTTCACCATTTGACCGCTTAATTCATCGAAATTAGCAAGTGGATAGTAACCACCATTTTTTTCAATAGCCAGGATGGTTTCAGCAGTCCCGTTATCATCAAAATCCTGATAGTACATTTGCATTGGATTTTCCTTACTGGCTTTAAACTTGCTATTCATTCCCCAGTTGCCCATCAGATAATCAAGGTCTCCATCCTGATCGATATCAAACGGAATGATGGTTTGCCATAGACCACTTAGTATTGCTGGTGTGACCTGCACTTTTTTCAGGCCGGCATTATCATTTTTGAAAAAAACTGGTTGCATCCATTCGCCAACGACAATAAGGTCTTTGATCCCATCTGCATCAAAATCTGACCAAACAGCATCTGTCACCATGCCAAGTGATTTAAAACCCTTTGTTTCCTGTATCGTAAAGGCCCCATTCTCGTTGATGAGAAGGTAGGAATCCGGAGTTATTCCGAATTTTTTGGAGATAACGTGGTTTCCTATAAACAAATCGAGGTCTCCGTCCTGATCGATATCGTATTCTTTTACTACAGACGTATTGCCCGCATAGGTTGGTAATTCACTCTTTGAAAAAGAGCTGTCATTTTGAATAAAATAAGAATCACTCAGATAAGAGTTATTGGCTGAAAAGGCAGCTCCTCCCGTGCCTGAAAACAGGTCCATTTTACCGTCGCCGTTTAAATCGAGAATCAATGCAGACACATCTTCTTTAATGGAATCTTTTCTAAAATTACTTATTTTTATTTCTTCAAAAGCAGTGTCTTTTTGAATAAAGACTTTTGAAGGAACGCCATTGGACCCACCAAAAAAGACATCTGCTAAGGTGTCATTATTCAGGTCACCGACGGCAGTTGCAGGCTCTCGGTCTGACACCTTATAGGGAATCAGTTTTTGTCTGTTGAAATCGTTAAAAGGATTTTCTACATGGGTAAAATCAAGACCAAGGTTGTTGGTCGTTTTCTCAAAAATATGCTTATTTTCTGGATTCAAAATTCGGTAATCAAAAGGCTCGTTTCGATCAGGTTTAATACGGAGGGTTTGGTTGGTGTTGATATCAGTAAGTAACTGACTTGTTTTATCAGGCCAGATGATTCGCAGGGAATCGACCTTGCTTTCTTTTCCGTAGCCCAAATGAATGATTGGTTCCGAAGAGGCCTGAAAGCCTCTGGCTGTGTACAGCTCTTTGTATTGTAAAGTTCCCTGATGATAGGACAATACTTTTGTACCAATACCGAACGTATTCGGAGCAGGATAATCAAATGTAAGTTTTAGGAAATTTGCCTTGTCATTTGTTTTATTAATATAAAGTGAAGCGGCATGGTCTATGTTATTGATGACGATATCCAGATCTCCGTCATTGTCCAGGTCGGCCAGTGCTGTGGCACCGGAATACAGGGTATCCTTCCTGGTCCATGAACCAGACATATCTTTAAAAACAAGGTCCTTACTTCCTTTAAAAATATAGTTATGGACCTTACCTGAAGGCATCATGTCTAACGCCTGCTGGTCTACCAGACGTGAATTATTGATTTTTTTCTGAATTTGATCATTCGAAATGAATTTGATAAAATCTAAGTTATTAGGTCTTTTGGGAATACCATTCGAAACAAAGAGGTCCTGTTCACCATCCTGATTGTAATCTGCCAGCAGACCGCTCCAACTCCAGTCGGTAGCTGCAACGCCACTTAGTAAGGCAGTTTCAGCAAAGTGGCCATCAGGTTGATTTATTTGCAACATGTTACGCGTAAATTGATAGTGATATCCGTATTGTTTTATGCGCAAATTGAGAATTTGCAAAGATTCATCTCCATCAGAAGATTTTAAGACTGTTTCGTCCTCAGGAAGCATGTCCAGCGTGAGTATATCCGGCCAGCCATCGTGATTAATGTCAGCAGCGTCGTTGCCCATGGAAAAACGTGTGGTATGTCCGAAAAAATCTTTGATTCTTTCAGAAAAGGTTCCATCTCTGTTGTTTAAATAATAATAATCATCTTCATGAAAATCATTACTAATATAAAGATCAGGGTAGCCATCCTGGTTAAAATCGGCTACTGAAACTCCCAATCCATAGCCATTGACACCTCCATAAATACCAGCTTCTTCGCTCACATCAGTAAAAATTCCATTGTCATTACGCATCAATTTATCACCTGTCTGATAATCTCTTTTTTCCCTCAATTCAGACCTTCCGAATGATTCCTGAGTATGAACGGCATGGTTTAAAATGTACATATCCAGGTCATTATCCAGGTCATAATCAAGGAAGACAGCTGAAGAACTATACGAATCTGCATCCAGTCCATATTGTCCGGCACTTTCCGTAAAAGTCAGATCTCCATTGTTGATATACAATTCATTATAGCCATTGAATCCATTGAGTCCAACTACGGCACAAACGTAAATGTCTAAATAACCATCTCCATTAACATCACCCATCACGGCCCCGGTGTTCCAGGTACTTTCTCCTGCAATTTTCGCCTTCTCGCTAATGTCTTCAAATTCCAGGTTACCTTTGTTCAGGTATAGTCGGTTTTTTACCTGATTGCCGGAGAAAAAAATGTCTGTGAGTCCATCCTGATTGATGTCTCCAACTGCAACACCACCACCATTATAGAAATACAGGTAATCAAGGATGTTGAGGTCATCTGTTTCCCTTATGGTATTTTCAAAATCAATCCCTGTTATATCCGCCTCAGGATTGCTGAATAAATCTCCTTCCTGACGGCCGCAACTCAGAAGCACTAAGGAAAGCACAACATAGATTGGTCCTCTAGTTATCAAATGCATATATCCTGGGTTTCTCATCATTAATGGCTGTAATTATAAAGGAGTTGTTATTTTTATCTTTGAACTGTTTTATGTGCTTTATTTCATTTCTGATATAGAACCCACTGCTGGCGTAGGTTTGCCATTCAAATTCCATTTTTCCATTCCCCAGTAAAACGCTGCCGTAATTGGCATCGATTCTCGAGTACTGTGGTTTAAATTCAAAATTATTTCCACCTAATATCAGATCGAGGTGGCCGTCTTTATTGATATCCACACAGGTAATGCCACAAACGCAGGATAATTGAACCCAATTGGGAAGTTCCTTTGTGGAAAATTTGCCATTTCCTTCATTGATGGCAATGATTGATTCACCCATGTTAGCTTCTCTCATAATTGATTTTTCGAAAACTTCGGCAGGGAACAGTTCATCAATACTTCGTTTGGCATATTCTGAGGCTTTTAAATTCTGTTTCTTTAAAGAGACCATTTGAGCAGTCAGTTCTTTTTTCATATGAATAGGGTAGTCTTTCCCATCAATGTTCCTGGTTACAATTTGTTCAAAGGTACCATTGTTGTCAAAGTCATTGATCCAGATTTTCATCGGTTGGTCTTTATTGGCCTTGTAAAGGGTATTGAGCCCCTGATTTCCAAGAATCAAGTCCATATCTCCGTCCTGATCTAAATCCGCGGATTCAACAACGTTCCACCAACCTTGGAGACTATCCAGGTCCGTAGACATAAAAGACAGCCTTCTACCGTTATTTTTATAGACTCTTGGACTGCCCCAGTCGGATACGGTAATCAGGTCTTTTTTTTGATCATTGTTGATATCTGTCCAGATAGCAGAGGTAATCATTCCGTCTTTTTTTAGATCATAGGCCAGTCTTTCGGTAGCGTCAGAAAAGGATCCATCTCCATTGTTTACAAGTAATAAATGATTGGGATTCAGGCCATAGACACCAACAATACTTCTTGCGCCAATAAAAACATCCATATCACCATCCATATCAAAATCTTCCGGACTGATGACTGACACATTTTTAAAATTAGAAGGAATGGATTTATCTGACAGGCTAAACTGTCCTTTACCATTGTTTAGATACAATCGTATTTTGTAGGACTTTTCTTCCCCGGTTTGATTTCCACCGGAACCGACCATGAGGTCGAGGTCACCATCAGCGTCAGCATCGAATAAAGAGGCTGCTGTATCCTCATAAAACTGATCATTTTCAAAGACGTTCTGTTTGGCAAGGGTTAATTTTCCAGCACCTTTATGCAGATAGATCAGTCCGGCCTGGTTTTTTGCGCCACCAATAAAAACATCTTCATTTCCGTCTCCGTCAATATCACCAATCGCTATTGCCGGTCCTTCCTGAGAGAGTTTCTTGGAAATCAGGCCTTCAAAGTCGAAATCATTGAAATTATTTTCCTTATGAGTGAGAAGTTTGTCATTGGAAATCTCCTGGAGTAATTTTTTTTGGACTTTTAATGCAGGAATCGTAAAAGTATCACTGGCATCTTTCTGATCGAAGGTCAGCAATTGATTGACCTCTATATTTGTGAGCTTGACGGTTTTATTATCAGGCCAGATGACTCTGATAGAATCCATTGTTTTTATTTCACCAAGTCCAATAGTCATTATATAGTCCATGGAAGATTGGAACCCTCTTGAGGGGATTAATTCTTGTAAAATGTTTGTTTTGTCATGGTAGAGATTCACTCTGGTACCAATGGCAAATGGATTTTTATCGTTCCCTTTGAACTGCAGGCGCAGGTGGTTGTATTCGTTTTGTTCATTCGATTTATTCTCATATAAGAAAGCCTTCATATTGACATTGTTGATCACGAGATCAAGATCGCCGTCATTGTCAAGATCTCCATAGGCGGCACCGTTGGATAAACTGGGTTGCGCAAAACCCCAATTTTCAGTTTCATCGCTAAAGGTAATATCATGTTTATTTCGAAAGGCATAATTAGGTTGTGGAGAAATCGGCATTTTATCGATAATTGAATCGATGGCTTCTTTCTTGCCTGTCAATGCCATGTTCTGGATAATTTCGTTGGCAAAAAAATCGACAAAATCCAAATCTGTTAAATCGTGATTGATGCCATTTGTTACATAAATGTCACGATAACCATCATTGTCCATATCAAATAACAGCCCTGCCCAGCTCCAGTCTGTTGCTGATACTCCGCTGTAATGCGCCGTTTCTGAATACGAGCCGTTTCCATTGTTAATTTGAAGCGTATTTTGGATATATTGTTGGTGAAAGTCTTTACTCTGTTTTAATTTAAAAATATTATAGCCTTCAAATTCCATGACGGATTTCACTCTTTGATCTCCTTCGGGTAGCATATCCGTTATAAAGATATCAGCCAGTCCATCATTATTGACGTCCGCCATATCAACTCCCATGGCAGACAGACAAAGATGTGAGGCCCAGTTTTTGATATCTTCCGTAAAAGTCCCGTCCTGATTATTAATGTATAGGTAATCTCTTTCGTAGAAGTCATTTGAAACATAAATATCCGGATACAAATCATTGTTGACATCACTGATCATAACCCCTAAACCAAAACCAATCAAACTGCCATAAATTCCGGCCTTTTCGCTTACATCAACAAAGACCCCATTTTTGTTTTCAAGCAGCATGTCTCCAACACCTTTAAAAATATCAGGCACCCCTTCCCAGTCCTGAGCCCTTACTTCTCTTTGCTCTGCATATCCCAAACTACTTACAGGAATGTTACTGTTATTCAAGATATAGGCATCCAGATCTCCGTCTTTATCATAATCAAAAAAGCTGGCATGGGTGCTGAATCCTGTTTTTGCCAGATTAAAAGTGGTAGCAGATTCAGTAAACGTAAGGTCTCCATTGTTGATATAAAGGTCATTATCATGATTGTTGCCTTCCATATTCCCTGCATTGCTTACATAAATATCCAGAAGTCCGTCAGCATTGATATCGACCATGTTTACACCAGTTGACCAGGGTTTGTTACCTGCGATTCCGGCAGTGTCTGAGATGTCTTCAAACTCAAAGTTTCCTTTGTTTAGAAATAATTTGTTCGGGCCCATATTGGCTGTCATATAAATATCTGCCAATCCATCATTATTGATATCACCAATGGCAACACCACCTCCATTGTAGAAATTTCTGTATTTGAAAATATTAAAGTTTTTTTGATTGACTACTTTGTTGTTGAAATCAAAACCAGTTTCTTCAGGTGTTCTTAAACTAAACAAAGGTCTGGCAGGCTCTTCTTTTTTTGCCATAGGTTTTTCAGCCTTCTTGCAGGAAGAGAAGGCAAAGAAGCAGGCAATCAAAAATGTAAAATACTTCATATTAATTTGATGTTGACTCATGTGTTTTAGTTGCTTTTAAAAAAACAGGACTGTCATTATTTAACGTGACTATAAGGTATGTTTCACCTTGGATCCTGATGCTGGAAATATCTCTGACCATACCGCGGAGGTCCAGATCCGCCTTTTGATCAGAGAAGAAATTACCTCTTGTGTCATTGATAAGTAATTCTCCATGACTGGCATCCAGCCTGCTTAATTGCGTATTGATATGGAAATCATTTCCGGCTAATAGAACGTCTGTAAATCCGTCCTTATTAAAATCTTCTAAATGTATCGATTTTACCGAAGACAATTGACTTGTAAACGGGAGTTTATGTTTTTTAAATGCAGCATCCCCTATATTTTCAAAATAGCAACTGGAAAGTTCAAATACTTCCAGTAGCTGCGCTTTATCGATGATTTTTTTGTTGAACAGGTCTTTAAAATCGGCTGCAGCAAAATCCGCATAAGACAAAAACTTTTTATTAAGAGAAGGAAGCTGTTTGGCGAGCTCATCTTTGGATGAAAACACTGTTTTCTCCCCTTGGTCAAAATAGGTCATGATGGACTCTTCCTTGCCGTTTAAATCAAAATCTGAAATATACAATTGCAAAGGTTCTGATGAACTAGCCCTCAATCTTGTATTGATCCCCCAGTTTCCGGCAATGAAATCCAGGTCCCCGTCTTTATCAAAATCAGCTACGGCGATGCGGTTCCATAAGCCATTTGATTTATTCAGACCTTTATATTCTGCTCTTTTAAAGCCTTGTTTCGAATTGAGAAATATGCTAATTGGCATCCAGTGCCCCAGAACGATCAGATCTTTTAATCCATCGGCATTTACATCGCTAAAGGCCAGGTCTTCTACGAGCCCTGCCTGGGCAAAGGAATCTGCTCCATCGGTCTTATCTATATTGAAGTTTCCGAATCCGTCGTTGAGCAGCAGGTAATTGGTGGCAGGTTGTCCAAATTTTCTGGGAAAGGCATTGGCCCCAATAATCAGATCCATATCGCCATCCGAATCGATATCAGCCGCTTTGACCACTGAAGCATTGACTTCAATCTCGGGAAAGTTCATACTGAGCGTAAAAATCCCTTGTTCATTAATAAATAACAGGGGATGTAATTCTTTACCTCCTATATATTCATTACCACCAGATACTGTAAGAAGATCGAGGTCGCCATCATTGTCGGCATCAAAAAGAACATTGTCAGTTTCCTCATTGTCTTTAACCAATGTAAATTCTGGTTGTGAACTTTCCTTAAAGTGACCTTCCCCATCTTGCAGGTATATGGATGAAGCTTGTCTTTTGCCTCCTCCTACGTAAAAATCTTCCAGGCCATCATTGTTTATATCGGCCACAGAAATTTTAGGACCTTCAGTTCCTTTTGAATATGGTATCAAGGGTTCCCTGCCAAATTCGTAGGAAGTGGGTTCCTGATGCCTGGCTTCAGAAGAAATTGCGACAGGCTTCAAGGCTATTGTTGGTAATTTAGTTTTTAACGGAAGGGGTGAGGCCTTCTGATAGTCGAATGTTACTTTGGTGTTTGCTGCAATATTTGTCAATAACTGAGTTGAACCACCAGGCCAATGAATTCGTATTGAATCTACGGCATTTCTCGGTCCGATCCCTACGGTCATTTCAGAGGCCATGGCAGACAAGTATCCTCTGCTGCTATAGTTCTCCATAAAAATGGATAAACTGTCGCTAAAAACCGTTATTTTGGATCCGATCCCAAGGGTGTTTTTATTGGGGCCTTTGAGAATAAACTGAATCGAATTGTTCGCGCCTTTATCCGATTTATTCTCAAGAATAAAGGCTTTTTCATTGACATTGCTGACCACAAGGTCCTGGTCTCCATCATTGTCCAGATCGGCATAAATACTTCCATTGCTAAAGGATGGCAATTCTTGGAACCAATTGGCCGTTTGGTTGGAAAAGCGATTACCATCCTTGTTTTTGAAAAAGTAATTGGAAAGCATTCGCTGAGGTAATTGCTCAGTGAATTTCAGATCTTTTTCCTCCATGCCCTGTTCCAATTGCTTTTGAATTTTTTTGTCGGCTATAAAGTTGATAAAATCCATATCATTGGTGGCGCCGATGATACCATTTGAAATAAAAACGTCCTTATACCCATCGTTATCCAGGTCAACGATTAACGGTGCCCATGACCAGTCTGTTGCTGCAAGCCCTGCCGCGAAAGCAGTTTCCTGAAAGAACTTTCCTCGCCCGTTGCGCAGTAAACTGTTTTGCATGTATTGTGGTCGATAGCCATTGTTAAGATATTGATCGTAAATGGCATTGTTATATTCCCGCCCTGATGTTTTATAGGCTTTTAAGTTTTCGGGCAACATATCCAAGGAAATAATATCGGTCCAGCCATCGTTGTTAATATCAGCAATATCATTTCCCATAGAGAAATGACTGGTATGTCCTACATGTGTCTGGTCAGCGGTGATCAATTCTTTAAAAGTACCATCCTTTTGGTTGACATATAAATAATCATTTTCAAAAAAGTCATTCCCTATATAGATATCCGGATAGCCATCATTGTTGACGTCACTAATACCTATGCCCAGTCCGTAGCCAATTTTTCCTTGAAAGATTCCAGATGTTTTGCTCACATCGAAATAAACACCTTCTCTGTTCTCAAATAGTTGATCTCCTGCCAGGGAATCTATTCGTTGTCTTGAAGAACCCTTTCCATAGGTTCTGTTCGGATAAACGGAATGGTTGAGTAAAAACATATCCAGGTCTCCATCGATATCATAGTCGAAAAAAGCTGCCTGAGTGGCAAAACTGGTTACATCTAAATGGTATTTAGCGGCTTCTTCTTTGAATTCAGGAATGCCATCAAGGTTGATTCCCTGATTTACGAACAAAAAGTTTCGTCCGGAAATACTTTTAAACTGACCGACTTTACAGACATAAATGTCTAACAGGCCGTCATGATTGATATCCACAACTGTCACACCGGTTGTCCACCCACTTTCATTGACGATGCCTGACTCATTTGTAATATCCATAAAATGTAGTGCTCCGGCATTGAGGTAGAGGCGATCGGCCACCTGGTTCCCTGTAAAATACAGGTCGATGAATCCATCATTGTTAAAATCACCAGAAGCAACGCCACCTCCATTATAGTAATATAAATAGGTGAGAATATTTAATTCAGGATCGGGGCTCAACTTGTTGTTGAAATCTATTCCAGTGTCTTTTTTTAATTCAAATAACCTGGAACTTTTATATGTACAGGAGGAGCTGCAAAAAAGGACCACTAAACAGAGCAGGACAGCAATAAAAAGATTGCTGCCAACATCAGTTTTCCCGCTTAGTTGGTTTGAGTTCACTATTGTTAAGTGCCAGATTTTATGGTCTTTAAGTAGTATTTGTGTTGTTTTGATTTTTTTGAAATTCCAAATTGAATTTAAGAATAAAAAAAGCCAACAAATGCTGGCTTATTTTCACCTTATCTCTCAAATAATGTATGAAATTTCAGCTAATTTAAATCATTAATTCTTACTTTGGCTCTAATGATAGTTTAAAAAGATTAAGCAAAAGTTAAAATGGTTAATCAAATATTAATAAAGAGGATTGCCGAGCGCATCTGGCTTTAGAAATGAATAAAAAACACATCTATATTACGTTATTTATCATCGCTATAGTTGGTCTTTCGTTTATTCAATACCAATATTTTAGAATAGGATTAAATCTGGCCAGTGTTCAATTCAATCAGAAGATGGGAGATGCTGTGAAGGATATTAAACAAGGATTGTTCCAAAGAAATGAATTGACGTTTCTAACGGCCTCTGCACTGAAAGGTAATTCAGGAAGTTTTAAACTAAGTCAGGATAGTTTGCAAGATGCATCGATCTATTTTATTCAGGATTTTCTACAGCAAAAATTAGTGCAAAATGGGGTAAAGACGGAATTCTCTTTTTCCTTGTATGATGCAGATTCTACAGTGATTCTTCACTCCACGAATGTCTTTGAACAAGAAGATAAGTTATTGATTTATCCGATTGTTCTTGAAGGATATTTACCGGATGTGATGAAGGAGAAAATGGTACTTTCCATACAGTTTAGAAATGTTAATCGTTACTTTCTTTCTCAGATCAACGGCCTGACCATTCCCAGCATCGTTTTTCTGATCATCATTATTGTTGTGATTTTATGGGTATACAGAGCTTTTTATTTACAGAATAACCTGATTGTCACCACCAATGAATTTATCAATAACTTGACCCATGAACTAAAAACTCCTGTTTTTTCGATAGGCGTGGCATCAAAATTATTGGAGGCGAAGGGGCATGAAGATTCAAAAGAATTGATAGTAATGATACGAGAGCAGGTGGGTAAATTGAAAGGACAGATTGATAAGGTATTGGAATTAGGAAGTATAGAAGAAAAAAAAGGTTTTGTACAAAGCAAGCCCGTTGATATGCAACTGGTGTTGAAAGAAGTTGTGCAGAATTTTCGGCAGCAGGCAGTACTCAATAATTTTACATTTAAAAGCAATATCGATGAGAAGCCTATAAAGTTGCAAGGTGATGCGTATCATCTGGAAAATGCCATAAGCAGCCTGGTAGACAATGCAGTTAAATATTCAGGTGATATCGTTGATATTACGTTGGATGCCAGGGAAAGTAAAGGTTTGCTGGAAATAAAGATTTCGGATAAAGGTATCGGAATCAGTAAGGTGGATCAAAAAAAAATTTTCGATAAGTATTATCGAGTAACAGATGGTGATTTGCACAATGTAAAAGGGCATGGCTTGGGATTGCATTATGTAAAACGAATTGTACATTTGCATAAAGGAAGTATCAAACTTAAAAGTGAGCCTGGTAAAGGAACTACTTTTACCATAGTGTTGCCATTGAAGTAGTATGTCAGAAAATCGAAGAATTTTATTAGTTGAAGACGATCAATCACTAGGATATCTTTTGTCAGAATATCTGGAAATGAAGGATTTTGATGTCAAATGGGTTAAAAATGGAGTGGAAGCTTTGCTCGAGATCGAAATCTATCCGTTTGACCTGGCTATATTGGACGTCATGATGCCCGAGATGGATGGCTTTACCCTTGCCAGGGAGATTCGATTAAAACACAGCGATACCCCTTTTCTTTTTTTGACAGCTCGCTCGATGAAAGTCGATGTATTAAAAGGGTTCTCTCTGGGTGCAGTAGATTACCTTAAAAAACCAATTGATGAAGAAGAACTCGTAGTTCGCTTAAACAATTTGCTTGAAAGATTATCGATAGGGAGGGAGCTGCATAAGGTAAAACCGTTAATGGATCAATCTATCGGGTCTTACGTTTATTCATCTCACCTTCATGAACTGAGGCATGAAGACGGGAGTATTCAAAAACTTACTCAACGTGAGTCCGATGTTTTGAATTTGCTATTGGAACATAAAAATGAGTTGTGTTCCCATAAAGAACTCTTGAATACCTTATGGGGGAAAAGTGATTTTTTTTCCCGAAAAAGTTTGAATGTTTTTGTTTCCCACTTGAGAAAGTATTTGTCAAAAGACACATCGATACGCATAGAAAATCAGCATGGGAAAGGTTTTATTTTTCGGCTAGACCAATCGTGAATTTATTAGAACAAAAAAAAGGCTCCCAAGGGAGCCTTTTATATATTTGATTGATATTCTAATCATTAATTGTAACCAGGGTTTTGTTCCAGTTTCGTATTTGATAAAAGGGCATTTGAAGGAATCGGGAATAAGTTTTTATTTACATCTCCGACTGCACTTTCATCTTTAAATTCCCAATTTCTTGTAAACTGTCCTAATCGTACCATATCAGTTCTTCGTACGAATTCATGGTATAATTCACGTCCTCGTTCATCGAGGAATATTTCATCAGATAAAGAACCCAGGTTTTGAGCACCACGTAAGGTACGTAACTCATTAACCATTCCAAGAGCATCTCCACCTTGTCGATACATAGCCTCGGCTTTCATCAGGTGAGCATCGGCATATCGGAAGATAATTTGATGACTCACAAAGGCGCCATTAGCAGGGGTGTATTTAAGGGTACGAATCCCGGTAACTTCATTGTTACCTACCAATCCTGGAAGCTCTCTTGTGAACGCCAAAGGATTCCCATTTCTGTCTTTAATCGGTTGCCCGTCTTTGTCATATTGTTGTCCAATTAGCATTCCATAGCCAAATCCTAAGTTATCCTCATTGGCTGTATTTGCATCGGGAACCCATCCTCTTCTTTCTTCCTGACCATCTCCTGCATAATTAGAATTTTCTGGTCCTTCAAATAGATCATAGAATTCAGCTAAGGTAGAGAAGCCATTCCAACCGCCACCACCATTGTCAGGGTGGCCCATGTTATAATGAAGTCCGTTCCACATTCTGTTTCCAGAAGAGGCACCTACCCACCAAATAGTTTCGTTGTCCTGATCAGGTGTAAACAAGTCGAAAAAACCTGCCTGTAAGCCAAAACCATCTCCTTGAATATCGTCTACCAAGGTAATTACTTCTGCCAAGGCTTCAGCCGAAGGTGTCCCGGAACCTGTATATACACCAGAATTCAATAAGACTCTGGCTTTTAAAAACCTGGCTGCTGATTTATGTGCAAAGTTGGTCATGTCAGCATCAGGACCTGTTGCCGGAAGTGCACTGATCGCTTCATTCAGATCGTTTAAGATAAAGGCATATGCCTCAGCTCGCTTGAAAACTTTAGGCTCAATTTCCGGTCCTTCACCTGGCTCTCTAAAAGGAACCTGTCCGTATAGATCCATAATCCAGAACATAGAAAATGCTCTTAAAAATCTTGCCTCTGCGGCCTGAGCTGCTGTTGGACCTGATTTTTCATCTATAATTTCAGAAGCATTAAACACATTTTGATTCCATTGGTTCCAAACAGATAAAACGTAATTGTGAGATGGGGACCAGGTGTGCTGGTGTAATACTCTCCAAATTCCGTTATCACCCCAGTCAGTACCTCTTGTTGGTACAAAGGTTTCATCTGTTGACACTTCTGTCAGAGCAAAAAGATTGTCTTGCCCTTCCAAGTTTCCTCGAATATTATTATTCAAGTTTGTCAAACTTCCTGCCACATCGGCGACTCCATTAAATCCATCACCGCTTTCGGAAAAGATAGAATCTGTTTCTTTTATTTCAAGATCCGTACAGGATACAAGAAATATAGCAGCTAAGATGCCGAGAGACCCTATATTTTTAATTTTATTTTTTAACATTTTTTTCATGACTTAATTTTTTAAAATACTAGATTTATTCCTAAAGTAAAGACTCTTGGTCTTGGGTAGGAAGTATAGTCTATACCTGCAGTTGGTAAATTATTCAATAAATCTCCTGAACCTGGATTGGTACTTAATTCAGGATCCAGTCCAGTGTAATCAGTAATAATGAATAGGTTTTGACCTGTTAAAGATAATCTTAATTTGTCAATTGCGCTCGTATCACTCAACATGAAGTCATACCCCAAGGTCATATTTTGAAATCTGAAGAAATCAGCTTTTTCCAAAAATCTTGTGGATACTGCAGCTTCCGCATTTCCAGCTTCACCGCTCACCAGTACATCTGGCGTCACATTACGTGCATTTGCAATTGCTCCAGCAGTAAAGAATGCGTTGGCAGTATTGTTATAAACATACCCTCCAGCCTGTCCGGTAAAGAACATGTTTAAATCCCAATTCTTATATCTTAAATTGGTATTTAAACCATAGTTGGTAGTAGGTAAAGCACTCTTACCTACAAAGGTCTGGTCATCACCAATAGGTTGTCCGTTTTCATCAAACCCTTCAAACTCTCTCAAGAAATAAGAGAATAATGGCTGGTCTTGCGCAAGGATCTGAGCATAGGCTCCTGATAATCCTTGTCCCCTGATCGTACCTGCGGGAATCTGTCCTGCGAAATCTTTGATTTCATTTTCATTGTAAGAGATGTTAAATCCTGCATCCCATGAAAAATCTTCTGTATCGAAGAAATCATAGTTGATGGAGAATTCAACCCCTTGGTTGATCACAATAGCATCTAAATTCTGGAAAAAGAATGGCTGAGGAGATGGCTGTGCGGCCTCAATTCTCAACAACAGATCATTCGTTTCAGAGTAATAGATATCAAAAGTAGTCGTCAATCTGTCAGCTGCCAGTCCGAAATCAATTCCAAATCCATAAGAAGTTGTTTCCTCCCATTTTAGATCTGGATTTGCAAAGGCTACTGCTGATGTACCTGGTGTATTGATTTCACCATTGTCAGCGATTCCAGGTCCGGCAAAACGCTCTCTACGAATGAAGTTACCATGTCCTAGACCTTCTTGGTTACCTGTAATACCCCAACTCAATCTCGCTTTCAATGTCGAGACATTATCACCGATAAAATCTTCCTCATTTACTTTCCAAGCAAATGCTGCAGATGGGAATACCCCGTATTGATTATCTGAACCAAATCTTGAAGATCCGTCAATTCTTACGGTAGCAGTAAATAAATACTTATCTCTGATCGTGTAATTGGCTCTCGTAAAGAAAGATTGTAATTCATCAGTATAATCATAGTAGTCGCTCCAGAAAGATCTTACACTTGTGTCTGCAAAACCTGCAATCGGTTCTGAAGATGGTTCTGGAAATAATCTGTTTACAAAAGAATTACCGTTTGGATCTGCAATACCAAATTGCTGGTAAGAACTACCTGCCAGTAATTGCTCTACTGCACTTACTGAAGTTCTTAGGGCTCTTGCCATATCATTCATATTAGAGGTATTATAACCCCATCCTTGTGCAGTATTTCCTTTTTGTACAAAATCCTGATAAGAATAACCACCTAACAAATTCAATCTTGAATTCTCCCAGTCCTTATCCCATGTTAAGGTGAGTTCCATTAATTTACTTGAAGCTTCTGCATCTGAGAATGCTCCTAAACCATTATCTTGTGACCCTCGATCCAGATTTCTGGAAGCAGGTGAAGTATTCGATTCTCTCAAAGAATTTGATTTGTCATAACCAAGAGTCAGTTTACCAACTAATCCTGGTAAGAACGCATAATCTGCTGAAAAGTTAATTAATACCCTATCAGTTTCAGTAAGACTTTGCGTATAAGCCAACATATTTGCTGGATTAATCTGACCTCCAGTATCTATGTCGGGATCGTTGGCCCAAGTTGGGTTGGCGGAATAAGCAGCTCCCAAAAGGTCACCACGAAATCCTGCACTACCAGACAGGGCAGGTTGTTCTTCATTTACCTGAGATAAGGTAGATTGAATACTAAGATTCAATTTATCATCAAACAATCTTTGAAACCAGTTAATTCTTCCAGAGGATCTCTGTAAACCTGAATTTTTCAGGACTCCCTGAAGATCCTGGTAACCTAGCGTTCCTCTAATAGAACCTGATGAATAATTGTAATTGTAAGAAAGACTTGTATCATGCGAGAAAGAATCTCTGGTTACAACATCTTGCCAATCAGTTTCAGATCCAAAATCTTGATCATCCGGGTTTCCACCGAACTGCTCAACCGCATCAAGGAAATCTTCTGCATTTAACAAATCATAACTATTAGCCGGTGTAGAATAACTTAATCCTGTATTGAATTCAAATTGTCCGCCCTGTCTTCCTTTACCACTCTTTGTAGTGATAATAACAACACCATTCGCACCCCTGGATCCATAGATAGCGGTTGCCGAGGCATCTTTCAAAACACTCATGCTTTCAATATCATTTGGATTCAAGAAACTCAAAGGGTTACTCGATACACTTGAACCAAAACCAACGTTCGGTCCTTCTGGTGGTGCTGCACCTGTCAAAGGCACACCATCTACCACGTAAAGAGGATCATTGTTTGAACGAATTGAGTTCGTTCCACGAATTCTAATGGCAATACCGGCACCTGGTTCTCCACTTGACTGGACGGTTTGAACACCGGCAACTTTACCCTGAATTAATTGTTCGGCAGACGCAATTGCTCCACCATTAAAGTCATCTGAACTAACTGAAGCGACAGCTCCTGTTGCGTCCTTAACTGTTGTCGTACCATAACCGATAACGATGACTTCGTCCAGAGCTTCACTGTCTGTTTCCATAACCACGTTGATGGTGGTTTGTCCGTTTACGGTAACTTCTTGAGTTACAAAGCCCAGTGAACTGAACTCCAAAACTGCATCGCCACTTAAATTGTCGAGAGAATAGTTTCCATCAAAATCGGTAGAAGCCCCATTTGATGTTCCCTTAACAATTACATTCACCCCGGGTAATGGTCCCTCATCACCCGTTACTGTTCCACTAACTGTCTGAGAATAGGCTATTCCTGCAAACAGGAATATACTCGCAAACACTAATTGTTTGAGTAAATTAAATTTCATAATTATTTTAAATTAGTTATTATTTGAGAAGTCAAATTCTAAACAAAAAAACACACTTCAAGGTCCCATTTTTGTGTGATTTTAGGAAGGATATTTATTTGAAAAAGAATTAGACAGTGGAAATATAAGAAAATTATTTAGGTAAATTAACCTTCTATTAATAAAAAAACATGTTTTATTGCGAAAAGTGACTCTAAAAACACGAAATTCTGATTATTATGCAATAAAAATTAGGAATCTAATAATTGGAGGAGCTCAATTTCTGCATTATCAACCATCGCAGTTGCGCCTGCTTTACTAGCTACTATCGATCCCATGGCACAGGAAAAATCTAAGGCTGATTGAGGTTCTACTTTGGTCAATGTTTTGTAAATCAGGCTGGCAAGAAAAGAATCACCGGCTCCGACCGTGTCTTCAACCTTCACCTTATATCCTTTATTCCTGTAAAACATAGAATCTGTGAAAAGAAGTGCTCCTGCGGAACCAAGCGTAACACAAATATGATCGGTTTTGGTCAGTGAGGACAAATACCTGATTTGAGCCTTCATTCCTTTGACTGAAACATTCAAAAAATGAAAAATTTCATCAAGTTCTTCGTCATTGAGCTTGATAAGATCGGCCTGATGCATGAATTTCATAATTGATTCCATTTGGTAAAAAGGAGCGCGCAGGTTGGCATCAAAAACGCTGAATGTAGCTTCTTCGATATATTTCAACAAGGTGGCTCTGGTGGTAGAATTTCGGCAGGCCAGACTACCAAAAATAAAGGCATCTGATTCGGAAATACGAAGGGTGTCACTTTGACGGTGATAAATATGGTCCCAGGCTACCGGTTCTGAGATGGTATAGGTCGCAGTATTGTTTTTATCAAGATGAACAAGCACATTTCCTGTTGGATGATTGACATGTCTTTGAATGCCATTAGTTGACACTTTTTTTTCATCGAGAAACCGGATTAAATTTGTGCCTTCACTATCCTCTCCTATGCTGCTGATAATGTGCACATTGGCTCCTAGAGAATGCAATCTTAAAGCTACGTTTAAAGGCGCACCACCCACCACTTTTTTAGCTGGAAAAATATCCCAAAGCGTTTCACCAAAACAGACAATATTGGGTTTCATGACCTATTCTTTTTTCGTTAATAATTTCTCTAATTCTTCCAATGGAACCCCTTTGGTTTCCGGCATCATAAACTTGACAAATAACAATTGGAGCACCATCATAAAAGCAAAAATAGCGAATACTGTACCTGGTCCTATGGTGCTGAATAAAAATGGAACCATGGATGGAATAATTGCTGCCAATACCCAATGTGTGCTGGTTCCGAAGGATTGACCTGCCGCCCTGAGTTGGTCCGGAAAGACCTCAGAAATAAAGACCCAGATGACGGTTCCCTGACCTATCGCATGAGAGGCAATAAAGACAAATAGGAAAATAGGTACCGCGATTCCTTCCCATTCAAAAAAGAAAGCCATTGCTACCAAAGACAAGGAAATGATATAACCAACGGATCCTATATACATTAATTTCTTTCGCCCCAGTTTGTCTATCAGAGAAATACCAATTAAGGTAAATACCATATTGGTCACACCAATACCAATTGAACTTAAGAGGGCCGTGCTTTCTCCTAAGCCAGCCTCTTGAAATATACGCGGGGCATAATATAAGAAGGCATTGATACCTGACAATTGGTTGAAAAATGCAATTAAAAAAGCCAGGATTAAAGGGAATCGGTATTTTTTCATAAAGATGGTCTCATTGCTGCTGTGATGATCAGATTGACTTTCTTCAATGTCATTCATGATCTTTTCAACGTCCTCACCAGGATTTAATAAGGCCAGTGTTTTGGAAGCTTCTTCTCGACGACCATTGAGCAAGAGCCAGCGAGGACTTTTTGGAACCGTTAGTACAAGAATGGTATAGATAAAGGCCGGAATAGCTTCAACTCCCACCATCCATCTCCAGGCATTTTCTCCTACATTACTCAATAAATAATTAGAAAGGAAGGCAATTAAAATTCCCAAAACAATATTGAACTGGTAAAAACCAACCAAACGTCCCCTGTCTTTGGCAGGAGCAATTTCCGATACATACGCCGGAGCGGCTACTGTTGAAGCTCCAACACCTAAACCTCCTATAAATCTAAAGGCAGCAAAGGTATAAGGATCGTTTACCATTGCTGAACCAATTGCCGAAATGGTATACAAAACACCAATCCAGATCAGGGTCTTTTTTCTGCCGATTTTGTTGGTGGGAATCCCACCAAACATAGCGCCAATGACCGTACCCCAGAGTGCCATGGCCATCACAACAGAACCGTGGAAAACATCAGAAGATCCCCATAATTCTTGCAATTGCTGATCAGCACCTGAAATGACAACCGTATCGAATCCAAAAAGGAATCCTGCTAAGGCCACAATAATGGACCATAAGGTGATTTTATTCATTCTAAATATTTTTTTGTTAGTGTCTCGTTTTTATTCTGAATATCAAATAGATTCTAAGACAAATACGCATTACATGGGTTTATTAAAGGCATGTCTGGCGTATGAGGCTAGGGCAAGATATAGAAATTAAATCAGACTTGTAAGTCTATAAAAAGGATTTTTTATCGGTTAATTTGGGTCATTTGTCGAATAATTTTCTGAAATAGATTCAATTAAATGAATTTTGTCAAAGATTTAAGCTCGAGGGATGCAGCAAGACACTCTCGAAATAACCTTGAAGAAAAATTTAGAGTATGTATAAGAAACTAGAATACAAAGAAGCAGGGAAATTTGAAGAAACCAGATTTGAGAAAATTCATAATGTGGTTTTTGACAATTCGAATATTGCATCCATTGCAGTAGCTCAGGAAATTGCAGATTTGATCAGAACCAAACAAGCTGATTATAAAAAATGTGTTTTGGGACTGGCAACTGGTTCTTCGCCTATTAAAGTTTATGAAGAATTGGTAAGGATGCATCATGAAGAAGGATTGAGCTTTAAAAACGTCGTTACCTTTAACCTGGATGAATACTACCCGATGACCAAGGAAAATACCCAGAGTTATTGGTATTTCATGCACGAGCATTTGTTCAATCATGTAGATATTTTACCAGAAAACATCAATATACCCAGTGGTGAAGTGAAGCCGGATGAGGTACATCAGTTTTGTATCGATTATGAATTGAAAATCAAAGAAGCCGGAGGCCTTGACTTTCAATTGTTGGGAATAGGACGTACAGGTCATATTGGGTTTAATGAACCTGGATCGCATTATAACTCCGGTACCAGAAACATAACTCTGGATCATATTACACGAATTGATGCTGCCACATCATTTTTAGGAATAGAACATGTGCCTCGAGTAGCGATTACCATGGGTATCGGAACCATTAGAAAAGCCAAAAGAATTGTATTGTTGGCATGGGGTGTGAACAAAGCCTCTGTGATTAAAGAGACCATTGAAGGAGAGATCACAGCAGATGTGCCTGCAACCTATCTGCAAAGACATGAAAATGTGACTTTTGTCTTGGATGAAGGAGCGTCAAATGACTTAACCCGTGTAAAAACACCCTGGTTGGTGAAGAATTGTATCTGGACAGATGACCTTATGGCAAAAGCCGTTGTCTGGTTGAGTAGTAAGCTGGATAAGTCCATCTTAAAATTGACAGATAAAGATTACAACTACCACGGGATGTCAAGTTTATTGGTCGAACAAGGGTCGGCTTATCAAATGAACATCAACATGTTCAATAAGTTACAACACACTATTACCGGCTGGCCAGGTGGAAAGCCAAATGCAGATGATACCAACAGACCGGAAAGAAATACGCCTGCAAAAAAACGTGTGATTATTTTTAGCCCGCATCCGGATGATGATGTCATTTCTATGGGAGGGACATTTGATCGGTTGGTCGAACAGGGACATGAAGTACATGTTGCTTATCAAACCTCCGGAAATATCGCTGTATCGGATGAAGAAGCTTTAAAGTTTGCCGAAGTATCTTTTGACCTTAACGGAGAAAAATCTTCAGCTTCAAAAATTATCAAAGACCTTGAAGCTAAAAAAGAGTATGATGTGGATAGTGCTGCGGTAAGAGGTTTAAAAGGTTTGATCAGAAGAAAAGAATCGGTAGCAGCTACCAGATATGTAGGAATACCTGATAGTCAGGTACACTTTTTAGATTTACCCTTCTATGAAACTGGGCGGGTGAAGAAGGATAAATTAAGTGAAAAAGATGTGGCCATCATGTGCGATATTATTACAGAGATAAAGCCACATCAGATCTATGCTGCCGGAGATTTAGCAGATCCACATGGAACGCATAAAGTGTGTTTGGATGCTTTATTTATGGCTTTGGATCAGTTAAAGCCTGAAAGTTATATGGACGATTGTTGGGTATGGCTGTATCGAGGTGCGTGGCACGAATGGGATATACACGATATTGAAATGGCCGTCCCAATGAGTCCAGATCAGGTTTTGAAGAAGAAACAAGCTATTTTTTATCACCAATCTCAAAAAGATGGTGTGATGTTCCAAGGTGATGATTCGAGAGAATTCTGGATGAGAGCTGAGGATAGAAATAAAGAAACAGCTAAAAAGTATAATAGTCTGGGAATGGCTGATTATGCAGCGTTTGAGGCTTTTAAGAGATATCATTATTAAGATTTTATTTGAGTATTTTTTGAAACCGTCTTTCAGAGCTTGTTGAAAAATAAAATTCTGGCTGACGGTTTTTTTATTGTTTTAAGAGAAGTTAAATTATTATTTATCAAATATGTATAGTAAATTATTAGTGTTTTTGTTCGTGGTGACACAGTTCATAGGTTGGGAAGCAGTATCTCAGGAAAATTCCAATGGGACAGAAAAGAATCAGGAAATGATCAATGAAGAAATTCATATCATGCCATGGCCTCAGCAAATCACTTCTAATTCGAGTAATTTTGAGATTGCCCCGGATTTTTCCATTTTCATTGAAGGAGAAATCAAGGAATCTTCCAGGATATTCAAGGCAACGACAAGTTTTATTCGATACATGAC
>NZ_JBPCUJ010000121.1:0-12704 GCF_051011215.1 Lutimonas sp. | reverse complement strand
TTCAATGAACTAAAATTCTTTCTCTCGCTCTCTTCCCTACTCCTCAAATCAATCTACTCCCTGAAAGCGGGTGCAAAACTAAAACCTTTTTTCCTTTCCACCAAATAAAAAATTAAATATTTTTTTAATGGATTTTAAAGACTCTATTTCAACTTGAACTTCGCTTTGGAAACAACACTGTTACCGTTTTTAAGCGGCTGCAAAAATACAACCAATTATAAATACCAACCTAATTATTTCAGCACTTTTTTTGTTAATTTTTTCCCATGTTTCACAACACACTGATAATCCGAAGGTTCTGAGGTAAAAAAAAATCTATTTTATCAGAACAATTTGACATCAATAATTAGTAAAAAAATAAGCTATACCTATTATATATATACGCTAAAATTCAAATTGAAAAATCGCCCCAAGAAACCAGCTATTCTATTCCTTATTTAATTTCTGATATGTATCTTTGCCAACTTATAATTGAGTATATGATAAAGATTACCTTACCAGATGGGAGTATTAAAGAGTTTGAAAAGAATTCTACTCCAATGGATGTTGCCAAAAGTATCAGTGAAGGATTGGCAAGAAATGTGATTTCTGCCAAATTCAATGAAGATATCGTTGAAACCAAAACACCATTAGGCACTGACGGGCACCTGACGCTATTCACCTGGAATAATCCCGAAGGAAAAAAAGCCTTCTGGCATTCGTCTGCTCACCTCCTGGCACAGGCCATTCTTTATTTTTATCCAGAAGCTAAGTTAACGATTGGTCCCGCCATTGAGAATGGGTTCTATTATGATGTGGATTTTGGCAGTGAAGCTATTTCAGAAAATGATTTTAAAAAGATTGAGGACAAGATGCTGGAATTTGCCAGACAGAAGTTTGAATTCGAAATGAGATCGGTTTCCAAGGCAGATGCTTTAGCACTATATAAAGATCAAGGCAATGAATTTAAAGTTGAGTTGATCGAGAATTTGACTGACGGAGATATTACTTTTTGCGATCATAGTGATTTTACAGATTTATGTCGAGGAGGACATGTGCCGAATACTGGCATTATCAAGGCTGTGAAAATTATGAGTGTAGCCGGAGCCTATTGGAGGGGTGATGAGAACAAACCTCAACTCACCAGGGTCTATGGAATTTCATTTCCTAAGCAAAAAGAATTAAAAGAATATTTGGCCCTGTTAGAGGAAGCCAAAAAAAGAGATCACAGAAAACTTGGAAAAGAACTGGAATTGTTCACCTTTTCATCAAAAGTCGGGCAAGGACTTCCATTGTGGTTACCAAAAGGAGCTGCCCTGAGAGAAAGACTCGAGAACTTTTTAAAAAAGGCGCAAAAAAAAGCAGGTTATGAAATGGTGATCAGTCCGCACATTGGCCAAAAAGAGCTGTATGTTACTTCTGGTCATTATGCAAAATATGGTGAGGATAGTTTTCAACCCATCCACACTCCAAAAGACAATGAAGAGTTTCTATTGAAGCCGATGAACTGTCCGCATCATTGTGAGATTTATAATACAAAACCATATTCTTACAAGGACCTGCCTAAACGTTTTGCAGAATTCGGAACCGTTTATAGGTATGAACAAAGTGGAGAATTACACGGACTAACAAGAGTTAGAGGGTTTACGCAAGATGATGCCCATATTTTTTGTACTCCAGATCAATTAATTGAAGAGTTCAATGCAGTGATTGATATTGTACTCTATGTATTCAGCGCATTGGGTTTTAAAGATTTTACAACTCAAATATCCCTGCGTGATCCTGATAACAAGGAAAAATATATTGGTAGCGATGAAAATTGGGAGAAGGCTGAAAATGCCATCATGCGATCTGCAAAAGAGAAAAACCTGAAGACTGTTATTGAATACGGAGAAGCTGCTTTTTACGGACCCAAACTTGACTTTATGGTTAAGGATGTTCTGGGAAGAAGCTGGCAGCTTGGAACCATTCAGGTGGACTATAATTTACCTGAAAGATTTGACTTAACTTATAAAGGTTCCGACAATCAATTACACAGACCTGTAATGATCCATCGCGCACCTTTTGGCTCCATGGAACGATTTATTGCGATCCTAATTGAGCATACCGGAGGTAATTTCCCACTTTGGTTGACTCCTGAACAAGTTATTTTACTGCCAATCAGCGAGAAATACGAGAATTATACCAAAAAAGTTTTACATTTGCTAGAAAATTCCGAAATTCGCGCCCTCGTTGACGACCGCAATGAAAAAGTGGGAAGGAAAATTAGAGATGCAGAGATGAGTAAAATTCCATTTATGCTGATCATAGGAGAAAATGAAGAGAAAGAGGGAACGGTCTCAGTGAGAAAACATAGTGAAGGTGATTTAGGTACTTTTTCAGTCGAGGGATTTGCCGAAATCATTCAAAGCGAAATTGATAAGACATTAGAGCAATTTTAAGTATAACAAATCTGTAGAGATTTAAAAATTTTAGAGCTATAGCAATTAGAAGAAACAGAGGAGCAAGAAAGCCTTGGAGAATTATTAAAGAGGATTTACATAAGATAAATCACAAAATTGATGCCCCGGAAGTAAGACTCGTAGGGGATAATGTTGAAACTGGTATCTATCCAATTAGAAAAGCCAGAGAAATAGCCAATGATCTGGATCTCGACCTGGTTGAGATTTCTCCAAAAGCAAAACCTCCGGTTTGTAAGATCATAGAATACAAAAAGTTTCTTTATGAGCAGAAAAAGCGCGAAAAAGCGTTAAAATCTAAAGCTACGAAAGTAATTGTTAAAGAAATACGATTCGGCCCTAATACGGATGAGCATGATTTTGAATTCAAAAAGAAACATGCCATCAAATTTTTAGAAAGCGGTGCCAAATTAAAGGCCTATGTTTTCTTTAAGGGACGATCCATTGTATTTAAAGATCAGGGGCAAATTTTATTGTTAAGATTGGCTCAGGAGTTAGAAGATTACGGCACGGTTGAACAAATGCCACGTTTGGAAGGTAAGAGAATGACCATGTTCATCGCTTCTAAGAAAAAGAAATAAGGAGTAGGAAATAAAATAGTATAAGCAAGTAATAAAATAGGAAGAAGATGCCTAAAATGAAGACTAAATCCAGTGCTAAGAAACGTTTTAAATTAACGGGTACTGGTAAGATTAAAAGAAAACACGCTTTCAAAAGTCACATTTTGACCAAAAAAAGTAAGAAACGTAAATTAAAGCTGACTCATGCTGGTTTGGTGCATAAAGCCGACGAAGCAAACATTAAGCAACAATTAACGTTAAAATAAACCCTAGAGGTTAGAGGTAATTAATTATAAACCATGTGTTAGTGCCAACAAAACGATTTTAAATCTGCCTGACACAAAAAAATTTAAAACATGCCAAGATCAGTAAATTCAGTAGCCAAAAGAGCTCGTAGAAAAAAGATTTTAAAACAAGCCAAAGGATACTTTGGTAGTCGTAAAAACGTATATACAGTTGCAAAGAATGCAGTTGAAAAAGCAATGCTATATGCATACCGCGACAGAAAACAAAACAAAAGAAACTTTCGTGGACTATGGATCCAGCGTATTAACGCAGGAGCTCGTGAACACGGTTTGTCTTATTCGCAATTCATGGGTAAAGTCAAAGCAAACAATATCGATTTGAACAGAAAAGTTCTTGCCGACCTTGCAATGAATAACCCTGAAGCTTTTAAAGCGATCGTAGATAAAGTAAAATAAAAATTAATTCTTGCTTATATAAAAAAACCTGAGGCTCGCCTCAGGTTTTTTTTTGCTCTACTTTTAACACCGGTACAGTCTGAACCTATTGAATTAAAATTCACCTTCCGAAGCCCTTAACTTTTCCGCGTTTTCTTCTAGTTTCAATTCTTCAATAATTTTATTCAAATCCCCATTGATCACATTACTAAGATCATACAGCGTCAAGCCAATTCGATGCTCAGTTACCCTACCCTGAGGATAGTTATATGTTCTAATTTTTGCAGATCGATCTCCACTTGCCACCAACGTTTTACGTTTGGCAGAATCTTCCTGAAGTTTTTTCTCTAATTCAACTTCATAAATTCTGGTTCGAAGTACCTTAAATGCTTTGTCCTTATTCTTGTGCTGCGATTTCTGATCCTGGCACTGAGCCACAATTCCAGATGGAACATGCGTAAGTCTAACCGCAGAATATGTGGTGTTCACAGATTGACCTCCAGGCCCTGAGGCACAAAAATAATCCACCCTAACATCACTCATTTTTAAGTCTATATCGAATTCTTCCGCCTCGGGAAGCACCATCACCGTTGCTGCAGAAGTATGCACCCTGCCTTGGGTTTCAGTCTGAGGAACCCGTTGTACACGGTGGACTCCAGATTCAAATTTCATGGTACCATAAACATCTTCTCCGCTGATACTAAAAATAATTTCCTTAAACCCGCCTGAAGTTCCCTCACTCAAATCTTCCAACTCAACCTTCCAGCCCTTGTCTGAAGCAAACTTCGTATACATCCTGTACAAATCTCCGGCAAAAATACTGGCTTCATCACCTCCGGTTCCTGCCCTGATTTCAACAATAACATTTTTAGCATCTTCAGGATCTTTCGGAATCAATAAAAACTTGATTTCCTCTTCCAGTCTGCTAATCGTCTCCTTACCTTCTTCCAGCTGCATTTTAGCCATTTCCACCATTTCAGCATCAGAACCATCTGATATAATCTCATTGGCTTCCTCTACATTGGCCAGCGCACCTTGATACTCTTCACCTCTATCTACTATCTTTTTAAGATCTTTATATTCCTTATTCAATTTGACATAACGCTTCTGGTCTGTGATTACATCCGGTTGGATAATCAAGTCTGAAACCTCATCAAATCGTTGTTTTACTATCCTTAATTTATCAATCATCCTCTTTTAATTATGGGGTAAATTTAACACTTTTTATCCTTAGTAAGGCATAAGAATATTTAAGCTTAATAATCTTTCATTACATGCTCCTTTTTGCCTTTTTTGTAATAAATTTGTAATATTAATTTAACCACTAAATTATTTACCATGAAAAAAATACTTTTTGTATTTGCTATCTTTTCTTTGACAATAGTAAGTTGTGGAGAAACGAAAAAAGAAGACGTTAAAAAAGAAATTGAATCCCCTAAAAAAGAAGAAGTGAAAGAAGCTCCCAAAGCAGCAGCCGGAGATGATGTCGTTGCTTTAGGAGAAAAACTATTTACAGACAAGACCTGTGTTTCCTGTCATCAATTGGATGCTAAAATTGTTGGACCTTCGGTGAAAGACATCGTAAAAATATATGAAGACAATAATGCTAGTTTGGTAGCTTTCCTAAAAGGTGAAAAAGAGGCCATTGTAGATACAGATCCAGGACAGGTAGCCATTATGAAAGCCAACCTCGATGGTTTTGTAAAAGATTTAAAGCAGGAAGAACTTGAAGCCTTGGCAGCTTATATGAAAAGTGCCAAATAATAAACACTTCACAATCGTCATAAAAAAAACCTTTCATCAATGATGAAAGGTTTTTTATTTTTACACAGAACGTTTAGACCACTCCCTGAGCGAGCATTGCATCAGCGACCTTTACAAATCCTGCAATATTGGCTCCTTTAACATAATCGATATATCCGTTTTCGTCTTTTCCGTATTTGATACATGAATCATGGATATTAGCCATAATTTCTTTCAGCTTCCCGTCAACTTCTTCTCTGGTCCAATTTAACCTTAAAGAGTTTTGACTCATCTCAAGACCTGAGGTAGCAACACCACCGGCGTTTGAGGCTTTTCCAGGAGCGTATAAAATTTTCGCATCGATAAAGGCATGTACCGCATCCAGGTTTGAAGGCATATTCGCACCCTCACTTACAACAAAACAACCATTGGCCAGCAAGGCTTTAGCATCCTCACCGTTTAATTCGTTTTGAGTAGCACATGGCATGGCAACATCACATTTCTCATGCCAGGGAGTCTTACCCGCTATAAATTTAGCAGATGGATATTGCTTCACATATTCATTGATACGTCCTCTTCGTACGTTTTTAAGTTCCATCACAAAAGCTAGTTTCTCGGCATCAATTCCGTCGGCATCATGAATATACCCTGACGAATCAGACAAGGTTACCACTTTAGCCCCTAAATGAGTTGCTTTCTCAGTAGCATACTGAGCCACATTACCAGAACCAGAAACCAGTACCGTTTTCCCTTTTAAATTGTCATTTTTTGTCTTAAGCATGCTCTCGGCAAAATAGACAGTTCCATAACCGGTTGCTTCAGGTCTGATCAAAGATCCACCCCAAGACATTCCTTTACCAGTCAATACACCTGTAAATTCATTCTTAAGTCGTTTATACATCCCATATAAATAACCTATCTCTCTTCCACCTACACCAATATCACCGGCAGGTACATCTGTGTTAGGTCCAATATGTCGATACAACTCTGTCATAAAGCTCTGACAGAACCTCATAATTTCATTATCTGACTTTCCTTTTGGATCAAAATCAGATCCTCCTTTACCACCACCCATAGGCAATGTTGTCAAACTATTTTTAAAGACCTGTTCAAAGGCCAAAAACTTCAAAATACTCATATTTACAGTTGGGTGAAAACGCAAACCTCCTTTATAAGGCCCAATTGCAGAGTTCATTTGAATACGATAACCGCGGTTGACACATATTTCACCTTTGTCGTCTACCCAGGCAACACGAAATGTCACAGCCCTTTCAGGCTCAACCATACGCATTAAAATATTCTTACCATGATAAATGTCCTGAGTAATAATATATGGAATCACAGTTTCAGCTACTTCCTGGACTGCTTGCATGAATTCTGGTTCATGTCCATTACGCTCCTCTATTTCTTTCATAAAGGCATCAATTTTTGACTTCATAATTTTATATGGGTTAAATTATTAAAATATGATTTTTTCATAGCAAAAATAATTAAATTCCCAATAACCAACTACTGAATAGCCTATTTATTTGCACTTATTTTTGGTCTATTTAATTGTGTTTGAATGGAGGCGCTGAACACTTAAAAATTGCCGATCAATAGAAGATGATTCCAACAAAAAAATGTAAATTTGCCATCTAAATTTATTCGACGGAATGAAGAACAAAATTGATGAGCATTTAAATGATATCCAAGATTTTAGATCGGATAGTGCAGAGAAAATTGAGGCATTTAGAATTAAGTATTTAGGAAGCAAAGGGCTTCTTAAGCAGCTTTTTTCAGAATTCAAAGAAGTGGAACCAGCTTTGAAAAAAGAAATTGGTCAATCTTTGAATCAATTGCGCACTGCTGCCACTGAAAAAATAAATGAACTCAAAAACAGTCTTGACAGTTCGGCGAATGAGCAATCCGTTTATGGCGATCTTACCCGACCAGGGGAACAAATTGAATTGGGAGCGAGACATCCTATTTCCATCGTTAAGAATCAAATAATTGATGTTTTTTCGCGTATAGGATTTAATGTTTCTGAAGGTCCGGAAATTGAAGATGACTGGCACAACTTTACGGCACTTAATCTTCCGGAGTACCATCCTGCCAGAGATATGCAAGATACTTTCTTTATTGAACAAGATCCTGATATTTTATTGAGGACCCACACTTCTTCGGTACAGGTACGCTATATGGAAAACAACAAACCACCCATCAGAACTATTTCACCGGGTAGGGTTTTCAGAAATGAAGATATTTCGGCAAGATCACATTGTATTTTTCATCAAATCGAGGGTTTGTATATTGATACTGATGTGTCTTTTGCAGATTTAAAACAGACCTTGTTATATTTTACCAAAGAAATGTTCGGGAAATCTAAAATCCGATTAAGACCTTCTTATTTCCCGTTTACGGAACCAAGCGCTGAAGTAGATATTTATTGGGGGCTTGAAACAGAAACGGACTATAAGATCACGAAAGGAACCGGTTGGTTAGAAATCATGGGCTGCGGAATGGTAGACCCGAATGTATTGAAGAATGCCAATATCGATTCTGAAAAATATACAGGTTATGCCTTTGGAATGGGAATTGAACGTATTGCCATGCTGTTATATCAAATACCTGATATCAGAATGTTTTACGAAAATGATATTCGATTTCTGGATCAATTTAAATCTGTCGTGTAAAGATGCAGGATCTAAAAGAATTTTTGTTTCAACAAGGGTATGTGAGGATTAAATTAAAAAAAACCATCACCAATCACTTTGAAATTAAAGCAAAAATTAATGGTGTCAAGGGTAATTTCATCTTAGACACGGGAGCTTCAAAATCATGCGTAGGCACAGAGGATATCGATTTTTTTAATTTAAAATCGGAAGAATCCGAACACAAAGCCAGCGGTGCCGGACCAAGTGAGATAGACACCCTTATTTCGAGCAAAAACGAAATCAATTTAGGGAAATTCAAACTTAAAAAATTGTCCCTGATACTGATCGACCTAAGCCATATCAACAAGGCCTTGGAAAAGCAGGAGGCCAATCCGGTCAAAGGAATTATTGGAGCAGATATTTTGATTAAGGGAAAAGCCATTATTGACTACAATAAGAAGTATTTATATCTATTGAACAAAAAGAAAAAATCATGAGTACCGGCGATAACAGATACAGTCTCAGAGGAGTTTCAGCTCAAAAAGAAGATGTTCATAAAGCAATTAAAAATGTAAATAAAGGGCTTTTTCCAAAAGCCTTTTGTAAAATTGTTCCGGACCATCTAACCCAGGATGACGCCTATTGCCTGGTGATGCACGCAGACGGCGCAGGTACCAAGTCTTCCTTGGCCTATATGTATTGGAAGGAAACCGGAGATATATCTGTATGGAAAGGAATTGCTCAGGACGCGCTCATTATGAATATTGATGATCTGCTTTGTGTTGGAGCGACGGATAACATCATACTCTCTTCTACCATTGGGAGAAATAAAAATTTAATCCCCGGGGAAGTGATCTCAGCGATCATCAACGGTACCGAAGAATTACTGACTGAATTGGAAGGATTTGGGGTTAAAATTCACTCAACGGGAGGCGAAACTGCTGATGTGGGTGATTTGGTAAGAACCATTATTGTTGATTCAACCGTTACAGCCAGAATGAAAAGAGCGGATGTGATTGACAATGCCAATATCAAAGCAGGTGATGTGATTGTCGGTTTGTCCTCATCTGGTCAGGCCACTTACGAGAAAGGCTACAATGGAGGCATGGGAAGTAATGGTTTAACAAGTGCTCGTCATGATGTATTTGACAAGTATCTTGCCAGCAAATATCCTGAAAGTTTTGATGCCGCTGTTCCAGCTGAGCTGGTTTATTCAGGAAGCATCAAATTGACGGATCAAATTGACGGCGTTCCCATTGATGCTGGAAAACTAGTACTTTCTCCTACCAGAACTTATGCTCCGATTATCATAAAAATGCTTGAAAAACACAGGCAAAACATTCACGGAATGGTTCATTGCAGTGGCGGTGCTCAAACTAAAATCCTGCATTTTGTTGAAAACCTTCATATCATTAAAGACAATTTATTTGAGGTGCCACCTTTGTTTAAACTAATTCAGGAGCAATCAAAAACCGACTGGAGAGAAATGTATCAGGTTTTTAATTGCGGACACCGTATGGAACTATATGTACCACAAGAAATCGCTGAAGACTTAATTGCGATTTCAAAATCTTTTGGTGTGGATGCACAGGTTGTGGGTCGTGTCGAAAAATCTGACGCTAAAAAGCTCAGCATAAAAGGGGCTCAGGGAAATTTTGAGTATTAATTACCGATTATTGTGTAACATATTTTAAATTAGTGATACCAATTAATCAAACAAATTCCCCATGGTATCCGATTTTATCAGACTCGAATGGAAACAATTCATTCGATCCTCTTATTGGCAAAAAAGTGTTGTCCTTAATATCTTTCTGGTTTTTATTGCCCTCTATTTTATCCTTGTTTTTTTAGGCTTAGGAATTGCGCTCTATCCTATACTCAAGGAGAAGATGCCGGATACAGATCCCTTTGATACCGTAAATAAGTTCCTTTTCTTTTGGTTTTTGGCAGACCTGCTGATTCGTTTCTTTTTTCAGAAACTACCGGTGATGACCGTGAAACCTTTATTAACCCTTCCGGTTAAAAAAAATAAAATAGTTCATTATGTACTGGGGAAATCTGTTTTTTCCTTTTTTAATTTCTTACCATTATTTACGGTGATCCCCTTGGGGTTTACCTTGCTTTATAATGGATACAATACGACAAGTACCGTCAATTGGATGGTGTTCATGATACTGGCGACACAGATAATCAACTTCCTGAATTTTATCATTGAAAGTAAATCTGCAGCCTCTGACCTGGCGATGTTACCTATCCTTTCTTTGGTAGGGATACTTTACTTTTTGAATCAGTTTGAAATCGTATCGTTGGACAGCTTCATCTTCACACAAGTAAAATGGATGATATCCAACAGTTTTTTATTGCTGATTCCTATGGGCATCCTGGCCTTGCTATATGGCATTAATTTCAAAATGCTCAAAAACCAATTATATCTCGATCAATCCTTAAAATCAAAAGTAAATGAAGCCAATACTTCTGACCTATCATGGACCAATAGATTTGGGAAAAGCGCTCCGTTCCTTCAATTAGATTTGAGAATGCTTTGGAGAAACAAAAGGCCAAGATCGTCGGTCTTTATTGTTTTAATCGGATTGTTTTATGGTTTGATTTTTTATCCAAACCCTCAGTATCAGGAAATGCCGGCCATGTACGTATTTGTAGGAATTTTTGTTACGGGAATCTTTCTGATCAATTTTGGCCAGTTTATTCCAGCTTGGGACAGTGGCTATTACAAATTGCTCATGAGTCAGAACATTCCTTATAAAGACTACCTACAATCAAAATATTTATTAATGGCAAGCAGCGCATTTTTAATGTTTGTTTTGAGTATTCCTTATGTGTATTTTGGATGGAAGGTCTTATTGATCCATTTTGTAGCAATGATTTATAATGTCGGGATTAATACCCATGTTCTGCTATATGCCGGATCGTTTAACAGAAAAAAAATAAATCTCAGTGAAAGAGCGGCTTTTAACTATCAGGGAACAGGAGCGGTTCAATGGCTGGTTGGTATCCCGTTATTATTACTTCCGATAGGATTATTTTATCTGACACATACGTTTATAAATTTTCAAAGCGGTATCGCATTATTGACCCTACTCGGTATATTCGGCATTGTTTTTCATGAAAAACTGATGAAATTCATCACCAAAAAATACATAGACAATAAATACATAATGGTCAACGCCTTTGACCAAGACAACTAGTTATTATGATAAACGCAAAAGATCTTACTAAAAAATATGGCGGTAATACCGTACTGAATATTGAAACTCTTGATATACCAAAAGGACAATCATTTGGACTTGTCGGCAATAATGGGGCAGGTAAAACCACTTATTTCAATCTCCTCCTCGATCTTATCAAGCCAACAACAGGGAACGTAGTGAATAACGACATTCAGGTCAACCTCAGTGAAGACTGGAAACCTTTTACATCTGCATTTATAGATGAAAGCTTTTTAATCGGCTACCTAACTCCAGAAGAGTATTTTGATTTTATTGCCGGGCTCAGAAATGTAAACAAGGTTGATCTCAGCACTTTCCTGAATCAGTTTGAAGAATTGTTTCATGGAGAAATTTTAGGGCAGAAAAAATACCTTCGTGACCTGTCAAAAGGAAATCAAAAGAAAGCAGGTATCGTAGCCGCATTAATCGGACAACCTGAAGTGGTCATCTTAGACGAACCCTTTGCCAATCTTGACCCAACCACTCAATTTCGACTAAAAGAAACCTTGAAAAAAATAAACGAAGAAACCAGCTCCACACTTTTGATTTCCAGCCACGATCTGGGGCATATCACAGAGGTATGCGAACGGATCGTCGTTTTGAATAAAGGAGAGATTATCAAAGACTTAAAGACCTCTGAAGAAACTCTTATGGAATTAGAACAATTCTTTGCTTCATAAGAATCATTTCAAGGAAAACTCCATGAAAAAATTAACTAGTAGCTTGAATTGATACATTTCAATTCCAGGAATTGTTAATCATCCCGGTTTAGACGAAAGATTTATGATTAATTTGTACTTTTACCCCACCCCCGTCGTTTATCAGATATAAATACAAGCCAAGGCTACCATTTTGAAAAAAGACATAAAACGTTTCTTATTTTATAGTATCCCGATACTACTAGCTGTCAGCTGCTCTACAAAAAAGGACAATTGGGTGAGCAGAACGAGTCATTCGGTAACCGCCAAGTATAATATTCTATACAATGGAAACATTGCGTTTGATGAAGCCAAATCTCAATTAGACAATCAATATGAGGACAATTTCTGGGAAAGGTTACCTATTGAACCCTTAAAAATTGAGGAAGCCATCATCCCGTTACCAGGACAAGGATCTAACAATGAAACGGAGGCCCAAGGCTTTGATAAAGCAGAAGAAAAGGCTGTTAAATCGATTCAAAAACATTCCATGGTAATCGATGGCTACGAAAAAAATAATCAAATTGATGAGGCCTATCTTTTGTTAGGCAAGTCGCGCTATTATTTACAAAGGTTTATACCGGCTTTGGAAGCCTTTACCTTTGGTATAGAAAACTACCCAAACGCCAACCTCTATCGTGAAACCAAGATCTGGAAGGCCAAAGCGCATATTCGAATTCAAAATGAAAAGCTTGCGATCGAGACCCTGGAATCTGTTTTAA
>NZ_JBPCUJ010000120.1:0-41076 GCF_051011215.1 Lutimonas sp. | reverse complement strand
GTGAATATGGCAATGTTTATTGCTGTAACACTCACCTTATTGGGATTGATCATTCTATTTAACATAAATCAGAAAACGGCCTTGTTTGGAGCCATTTCAATATTTTTATATACTTCAGCATATACTCCTTTAAAACCGGTAACACCACTTTCCGTGTTTGTCGGTGCAATTCCCGGAGCCATTCCTTTTATGTTGGGCTGGGTTGCCGCAACCGGTAGTTTCGGAATTGAGGCCGGGATGCTTTTTATGATACAGTTCTTTTGGCAATTTCCACATTTTTGGGCCATTGGCTGGTTGCAGTTTGATGAATATAAAAAAGCAGGTTTTAACATGATGCCAACCGGGGAGAAAAACACCAAAGCTTCCAGGCTGATTATCATTTATACCGTATTTATGTTAATTGTCTCCATATTTCCTGTGTTCAGGTTTACAGGAGATTTGTACTTACTTCCTGTTTCGGCCATTGTGATTTTTGGTCTGGGTCTGATCATGTTGTATTACGGTGTCAAATTACACAAGGAACAATCCGATAAGATGGCAAGAAAGCTTATGTTATCAAGTGTTTTATATATAACTTTGATCCAAATTATTTTTGTGATTGATAAATTCTTACACTAACAACATCATGGAACAGAAAACAAGAGAAAAGACTTTTAAGCAGATGTTATGGATATCTATGATCAGTATGACCATGATGTTTGCCGGTTTAACCAGTGCTTATGTAGTGAGCAAGGGAAGAGAAGATTGGGTTAGTTTTGTGCTTCCTTCAGCCTTTTTCATCAGCACCGTGTTGATATTGCTCAGTAGCCTTTGTTTTTATATTGCAAAAAAGACCTTGATGGCAGGTGATCAGACCAAAACAACATTATTTTTAGCGCTTACGTTAATTTTGGGATTGAGTTTTGTTTTTTATCAATTTAACGGATTCAACCAATTAATAGAAGCCGGATTGTATACCACTGGACCACAAAGTAATGTTGCTTCTTCATTTTTGTATGTGATCACGGGAGCCCATTTGTTGCATATTTTTGCAGGCATTATTTCCTTGGTGGTGGTTTTGTTTAAAAATATAGCTGGCAAGTATACACCTGAAAGTCATTTAGGCTTTTCTTTAGGCGCGATTTTCTGGCATTTTGTAGATGCTTTATGGATTTATCTTTTTGTCTTTTTCTATTTTATAGGATAATCCCAACATTTTTACCTTATTGATTCTATTTATCAATAATTTTTATATTTTTGCTGCTTAGTGTAAAACATGACAAAAGTCAGTTTTATAAGAGAAAAAAGATCAATTAAATTAAACTTTTTTTATGGAGGCAATTGTTGCTGATTCCCCAAAGGGAGGAGCTTGGAGCGGAGGAAATAACAGACCTTTCGATTCGAGTTATGGAAAGATGATGATGTGGTTCTTTATCATGTCTGATGCCCTTACATTTTCAGGATTTTTAGGAGCCTATGGTTTTATTCGTTTTAAGTACCTAGATTCATGGCCGATTGCTGATGAAGTATTTACCCACATTCCTTTTATTCACGGGGATTTTCCGATGTATTATGTGGCATTTATGACCTTTGTCCTTATTTTTTCATCTGTGACTATGGTATTGGCCGTAGATGCAGGAAAGCATATGCAAAAAGGAAAAGTAATTGTCTATATGGGGCTTACGATCATTGGAGGTTTGATCTTCCTTGGTTCTCAGGCTTGGGAATGGAAGACCTTTATCAAAGGTAGTTATGGAGCTGTACAATTACAGGATGGTAAAATAGTGCAGTTTGTAGATGGTTCAGGACACCAGATCAGTTTAGGTAGTTTTGCTTCTCATACGGCCACGGAAAGAGTTCAACATAAAAAGGAGAATGGATTATGGTTCGTTTCTGAAGCATCAATTCCTTCTGTGACCTTACAGCAGGTAAAGGAAGGCTTTGCAGCCAATCCTGATATTAGAATGCGTACGGAATTGATCAATCTTGAGACAAAGGAAAAAACAATCGTTTCGAGAGAAGAGGCGAATAAATTTCTGGAAAAAGCAACCATGGTTGTTGAAGGTGCTAATCTGACGGAAAATGAATATGGCAAAACATTGTTTGCAGATTTCTTTTTCTTTATTACCGGATTTCACGGATTCCACGTTTTTTCTGGAATTTTGATTAATATTATCATCTTTTTTAATGTGATTGTCGGTACTTATGAGCGCAGAGGTCATTATGAGATGGTCGAAAAAGTTGGTCTTTACTGGCACTTTGTCGATCTTGTTTGGGTATTTGTTTTCACGTTCTTCTATTTGATATAAAAAATTTATTTATAACATGTCACACGCTAAATCACACACAGCATTAATTTGGAAAGTATTCGCTTTTCTTTCACTGGTTACGATCGTTGAAGTAGTACTGGGGATTGCAAAACCAGCTTCCTTAAACCTTACACAAGTGTTGGGAACGAGCATTCTTAATTGGATATTCCTGATTCTTACTTTGGTAAAAGCATATGGAATTGCCTGGTATTTCATGCATTTAAAAGATGAAAAGACCTGGTTTAGAAGGTCCATCGTATGGCCAGTAGTTTTCCTAATCGCCTATTTGGCTTTTTTCTTATTGTATGAAGGAGATGCCGCAGGGATCATTGATCAGGAATGGACAAGATGGTCGTATAACTAATCCATTTTTAAACGAATCTTTAAGTGTTTTGAGTTTTCAAAACACTTTTTTTATACCTTTACTTCATGGCAAAACCAGGTAAAAATACCATTGTCTTATCCCTTCTCTTTTTTGGGCCTTTAGTCTTTTATTTATTCCTTTTAACCGGAACCAATAATTTTGCAAAATTACCTGTAGTAACAGAAAAAGTAAGTGATGTAACTTCTTTGAGCGATCAGGATTCGATTCGTTTGGAGAATAGTATTAGCGTCTTGTGTTTTTTGGGAAGTGATTTATTGAATCACAAAACGAATGCCTTGAATTTGAATGAAAAGATCTATAAACATTTTTACGGATTTAAGGGATTTCAATTTGTAGTGGTGTTGCCAGAAGGAGCTGAAGCCGATGCCCGGCAACTAAAAAAAGAACTTGGGGCAACCTATAATGTGGATAAATGGCACTTTTTATTTGGTGATAGGGAAGCGGTACAAAAAATGTTTGCAAGTCTGGAAACTAGCTATGAATTAGATGAGAATATGTACAGTCCTTATGCTTTTATAATAGACAGGGAATTGAATTTACGTGGAAGAAACGATGAGGAGGCCAAAGAAGAGGGACTATTATATGGATATAATGCAGAATCGGTTGCTACTGTTCATCAAGAGATGGTGGATGATGTGAAGGTGGTGATGGCCGAATACCGACTGGCTTTGAAAAAGAACAAAAGAGAAATCTAACATGAAATTCTCAGCAAGATAATGATGAAAAAAAACTCTTACATAGCGATCGCTTTTATCATATTGATTTTTGGAATATACGCGGTTCCAAAAATTGTCGAAAGACTGTCTGGAGGAGAGGAATTGATAAAATTTGAAAAGGTTCCTGAGTTTGAATTCACAGATCAGGACAATCAGTTAATTTCGAATGCGGCCTATGAAAATAAGGTTTATCTGGTAGAATTCTTTTTTACTTCCTGCCCGACGATTTGCCCGAGAATGAATGAAAACATGGTGAAGATTCAAAAGGAGTTTTATGGAAACCCATCCTTTGGAATTGCTTCAATTTCCATTGACCCGGAAAGAGACACGCCAGAAGTTCTCAAGACCTATGCTGCTGAAAAAGGGGCCAATTTAAAGAATTGGCACTTTTTAACCGGAGAAAAAGAAGCTATCTACTCTTTTTCAAATGATGGTTTTAAGTTATACGCAGGAGAAAACAAAGATGTAGAAGGAGGCTTTGAACATTCAGGTTTATTTGCCTTAATAGATAAGAATGGGTACATAAGATCCCGCACTGTGAAAAATGGAGATATTGAAAATCCCATCAAGTTTTACAATGGACTTGAAGATAGAGAGATTCAATGGCTCAAAGAGGATATAAAAGTACTCTTAAAAGAATAAGCTCTATGGAAGCAACAAAAAAATACAATCGGATTATCGTTATTTTGTCGGTCATTATTCCACTGGCAGTAGCAGGCTTGTTCGGGGTGAAGCTGGATATAGACTTACCTGTTTTTTTACCACCCATTTACGCAGGAATAAATGCGCTTACAGCTGTTGTATTAATTACTTCTTTTTGGGCCATTAAAATGAAAAATATAGTTCTTCACAGACGTCTGATGAAAACTGCCATTTTTTTGTCAGCCCTATTTTTAATTTTTTATGTGTTATACCATATGACCTCTGATTCTACTTCATACGGCGGTGAAGGGATCGTAAAAAAGGTGTATTTCTTTGTTCTTATTTCTCATATTCTTTTATCAATAATAGTGATACCCTTTGTATTGATCACTTTTGTCCGTGGATTGACCAATGATATCGAACGACATAAAAAAATAGCCAGAATTACCTTTCCCTTATGGCTGTATGTAACTATTTCAGGAGTGATTGTTTATTGGATGATTTCTCCTTTCTACACTGTGTAACACCGCCAGATCGAAAAGAGCCTGGTCATTTCGCTGTATTTTTATTTATGAGTTTTGATGAAACGCGATGTATTAAGTTCATACATTTTAGCTGGATGTAAGAATAAGATTTTGTATATTACATTGATATTCAGTCTAAAAGAATGTTTTAGAACTGAATTACATCCATCAACAACCGTTTTATGATCCTTAATATCTAACAAATGAAAACCAAACTTAGCCTCTTTATTTTCGTAATGACAACCCTCGTTTTAGGAACTCTTTATTTCAGATTTTTTGGAGTGAATGATGTGAAAAAGCCTGCAGTTGCCGGTTTGAATGTGATAAAGTGCAGCTCAGCAAACTTCATGTTGGACCCAATAGATTCGAGCAAGCAAGTTTCTCCTTTGTTTGAAAACCTGGGTACCCACGAATTCAAAATTCAAACGGATTCTGACAAAGCTCAAATCTTTTTTAATCAGGGATTAAATCTTGGCTTTGCATTTAATCATGCAGAATCTCACCGGTCATTTTTAGAAGCCTCCAGACTGGATCCGAAAGCGGGAATGTCGTTTTGGGGACAGGCCCTGGTGTTAGGACCAAATATCAATGACCAGATACCGGATACGGAAAGAAGGCTCAAAGCATTTGAAGCGATTGAAAAGGCCAAAAGCAATATGGAGCAACTGAGCGATAAGGAAAAAGCCATGATTTTAGCATTGGCGGATAGGTATTCTAAAGATACTTTAATGGAATTAAAGGAATTGAACGTAGCGTATATGAATGCCATGGCAGGCGTGGCGAAGCAATACCCGAACGATGCAGATATTTTGACCTTATATGCCGCTGCCATTATGAATACCGTTCCCTGGGACTACTGGGATGAAAACGGAGATCCTTCACCAAATATTCCAGAGGCAAAAGAAGCGTTGGAAAGAGCCATAGAAATAAATTCAGAACATCCGGGAGCGCATCATTATTATATTCATATGGTGGAGTTGCCAAAACCGGACATGGCAGTGCCCAGTGCAGAAAAACTAAGGGTTCTGATGCCGGGAGCAGGTCATATGGTGCATATGCCGGGACATATTTATATGCGTGTTGGAAGGTATAAGGAAGCCGTTGAGGTGAATCAGGAGGCTATTCTGGTAGATGAAGATTATATCTCACAATGTTATTCTCAGGGCATGTATCCGTTGGGTTATTATCCCCATAACATTCACTTTTTATGGTCAGCCGCGAGCATGCTTGGAAATGAAAAATTAGCCATTGATGCTGCCAAGAAAACAGCTGAAAAAGTATCGCCAAGCATGCTTGAAGTAGACAGGGTCTTCGAGAATTTAGCATCAACACCTTTGCTGGCATACCTGAGATTTGGCAAATGGAATGAAATCCTCACTGCTCCGGCTCCAGGTGATTCCTATACATATCTAAACATGATATGGCATTATTCCAGAGGGATGGCCTTTCTAAAAAAAGGAAATCTCAAAGAAGCCGAGGAAGAACTTGAATTTCTCAGGAATCGAGATAAAGAATTAGGACATGAGAATATATCAAAGGTAGCCTATGAGTCTCTTGCAGGTGAATACAAGGCTGCCTCCGGAGATTTATCAGCCGGAATTGATCATTTAAAGCAGGCGGTCATTTATGAAGATGAATTGCCTTATAACGAGCCGGCTGAATGGTATATTCCGACAAGACAGCAATTAGGTCTTCTGTTGTTAAAAGCTGAAAAATTTGCTGAGGCTGAAAAAGTTTATCGTGAAGATCTGGACTATTACAGACAAAATGGATGGTCACTCATGGGTTTACATCAAAGCCTGATCGGGCAGAAAAAATTCGATGCTGCGGCCGAGGTTAAAACCGAATTTGAGCTTGCCTGGGAACACGCAGACATTGAAATTGATTCTTCCGTGTTATAGCTCAGGAAACGACGATAATATTTGGACATTCTTGGCTAGTTGCGTAATTTTGCCTCGCTAATTTATTGCATTCCAAAGGTGGGCAATATCAGTTAATAATGCTGCATGTACAAGAAAACACTTTTTATAATACTTCTTTCGTTTTCCATAGATAGTTTTGGTCAATGTGCCATGTGTCGTGCTGTGGTCGAACAGGGTGGAGAAGAAGTAGCGGAAGGAATTAATTCAGGCATCGTTTACCTGATGGCTTTCCCCTATTTATTAATAGCAGTAGCCTTCTTTTTATTCTACAGAAGTTGGAAGAAATCTTCAATGAGATAATTTTTAAGAAATAGTGTAACAAATTTTTTAAGACCTCGTCTTATATTCAAAATTCCAATATCGAAAGTTATCATTTATGAAAGCACCACTCAGCCTGATTTTGTTTTTCAGTTTTATTTTATCTGTTCAATCTCAGGAAATCAATCCGGATATAAAGAAATGGACCTTGCGCGAATGCGTTGATTATGCCATTGAAAATAACATCAGTGTTAAACAATCAGAGAATAATATAGCGCTTGCCGAAGTAGATAAAAGAGCGGCTATTGGAAATTTTATTCCAAATTTGAATTTTAACAGTTCTGCTGCATGGAATTCTGGTTTGACAACAGATGTTACCACAGGTGTACTGATCAATCAAACTACTCAAACAACCAGTGGAGGTCTTTCTTCCGGGGTTGCCATTTATAGAGGTCTTCGTAATCAAAATGAATTGCGCAGGGCTGAATTAAGCATTTTGGCCAGCCAATATCAACTGGATAAAATGAAGGACGATATTTCTTTGTTTGTGATCAATGGATATTTAGAGGTTTTATTCAGTAAGGAGGCGGTAAATGTTGCCATACCTCAGGTTGAAATTACGCAAGAGCAATTGGAAAGAACAAGACAATTGGTGGAAGCAGGAACACTGCCACGAGGAGACCTGCTGGATGTAGAAGCAACTTTGGCCAACGATGAGCAGAACCTAATTATTACTCAGAACAGAGTTCGGTTGGCAAAGATTTCATTGGCTCAGTTATTGCAATTGGAGGATTTTGATAATTTTGATATTGCCAATGAAGAAATCGAAACTTTACCGTTGATCAACTTACCTGAGTATTCAGTGGACATGATCTATGAAAAAGCCTTAGAGACAAGAAATGAAATTAAAGTAGCTCAGACCAATATTGAGATTGCGGAAAGTGATGTGAAATTGGCAAAAGGAGCTATGCAGCCTACCTTATCGGGTTTTTATAACTGGAATTCAAGATATTCAGATAGAGACAGAGTTATTGGTTCTGCCATTGACCCTGACAATCCAACAGTCGTCATTGGGCAGGTGGAAACAACAGGAGACAATGTGATTTCTCCAAATTTTGGACCTGTTTTAGGCCCTGCAGATGATTTCTTTAGTCAGATCAATGATAATAAAGGTTCGGCTTTTGGTCTTTCTTTACAGATTCCTATTTTAAATGGATTCAACGCATCGAATAATGTGAGAAGAGCAAAGATCAATTTCGATCAGCAAAAGTATCAATTGGAACAAGAAGAATTGGATCTTGAAAAAATCATTCACCAGGTATATACGGATGCTGTGGGAGCATTAAAATTGTATGATGCTACCAAGAGATCGTTGGAAGCGAGAGAAGTATCTTTTGAATATGCTCAGGAAAGATTCGATGTAGGAGTGCTGAATTCTTTTGACTACAGTCAGATTAAAAACAGACTTGTAACGGCCAATTCGGATTTCTTAAGAGCGAAATACGATTTTATTTTTAGAGTGAAGTTATTAGAATATTACTATGGAATTCCTGTAGATAATCTGTAAATAAAAGCTGAACTAGTGGGAATCATTCTTAACATAGAAACGGCAACAAAGAACTGTTCGGTTAGCATATCTAAAGAGAATGACATAATTGCTATGAGAGAATTGAACGAAGGCAAATTTTCCCATGCCGAAAAATTACACAGTTTTATACTAGAAACTGTTAAAGAAGCAGGGCTTCGCATGCAGGATGTAGATGCGATTGCTATTAGTAAAGGTCCAGGCTCTTATACCGGTCTTAGAATAGGTGTATCAGCCGCGAAGGGTTTATGTTATGCACTAGATAAACCCCTGATTTCAGTTTCAACATTAGAAAGTATGACGCATCAGGTCTCACTTAAAAAAGGTGAGCTGGTGGTACCCATGTTAGACGCGCGGAGAATGGAGGTTTACAGCGCTGTTTTTGATCATCAATACCTACAAATTAGAGCTACCCAGGCTGAAATCATTGAGGATGGTTCCTTTGGTGAAGAACTCGAGAGAGGCATTGTTTATTTTGTGGGTGACGGCGCTGAAAAGTGTAAAACCCACATTACTCATAAGAATGCAATATTTATTGATGATGTGTATCCTTCAGCCAAAGAAATGGCGGGGCTTTCGGCAGATAAGTTCAAGAAAGGAGCATTTGAGGATGTTGCCTATTTTGAACCTTTTTACTTAAAAGATTTTGTCGCAGGGAAGCCTAAAAAATATTTTCAGTAAGCAGTATCAGAATCAATCCTATCAAGGCAGGTATGCCCTGAACATAAAACAACCTTATTTTTTTTGTGGAATAGGCACCATAGGCTCCGGCAATCACAACACAGCTCAGAAAGAATATCATAACATTTGTTGATTGAGCAAGCCCTCCCCATAGTAAACCAGCTGCTAAAAAGCCATTGTATAGGCCTTGATTCGCTGCGAGAACCTTCGATGACTCTGCCTGCTCTAATTTCATTCCAAATGTTTTTAAGCCTTTGGGTTTGGTCCAGTAAAACATTTCAAGGATCATAAAATAGATATGTTCAAAAGCGACCAGGAAAACAAAAAATAAGATTACAAATTTCATAAATATCTAATTCTAATAGGAATTGCTCATCTGTTTTAAGGCTTTGTTTGTTTCAGAGACAGGTAACTTACAGGCACCATCAATACATACATATATGGTTGTTTCTCCTTCGTTGTATTTATAAGCCAATAATGGAAGTGTACTTTCCTTTTTGCTACCGACAATTAACTTGTTAGGTATATAAAGGGCATTCAATTCTTTTAATTTAACCGGGGCATCAGACCCTACAATGGCCACCTCATAATAATTGCCCAGATAATTACTGTAAAGGTTAAGCCAGTTGGAAGCACCTGAACCATAGCTAATCGAATTTTCTTTCACATTGTTCAGCATGGCCTTTGCATTTTCGGCGTAATGCTTGTTAGCATAGTAGTGGCCTAGTTTAAAAAGATTATTCGCTGTTATTGAATTCGAAGATGGAATTACATTGTCATCGGTTTCCACTTTTTTAGAGATAAGCCCTTTTTCTTTATTGGAAGTAAAGAAAAACATCTTGCTGCTCTCGTCATAAAAATGATCAAAACTATAATCTGTGAATTGTTTTGCATAGGAAAGCCAGCTTTCATCTAAGGTTACTTCGTATAAATTAATAAAGGCATCCGTTACGGTGGCATAATCTTCTAAATAAGCCTCTATATTACTTTTACCATCTTTAAAGTTTCTGTACAAACCACCATCTTCCTTGGTCATTTTAGTAATGATGAAATGGGCATTTTTAAGAGCCATTTCTAAAAATCGTTCTTCATCAAACACACGATAGGCATCAATATAGCCTTTTAACATTAGAGCATTCCAGGAAGTTAGTGTTTTGTCATCAAGTCTGGGCCTGTCTTTCTTGTTCCGGGCTGTAAGCAAGATCTCATGCCATTTTTCAATCCTTGAATTAAGATCTTCCAAGCTGATATTATTCTCTTCACAGAAATCTGTCTTAGATATGGAACGAATCAGATGGTATTTATCACCTTCCCATTTTCCGTAACCATTCACATTATAATATGTCGAAAAGAGTGTGTAATCAGCTCCTATGAGCTGTTCAAGTTCTTCTTTGGTCCATACGTAATAAGCACCTTCTTCCAGTTCTCCTTCTTCATTCAGGCTATCTGCATCTAATGATGAATAAAAGGCCCCAATATCTTTGTAAAGTTCTGTTTCAACGAATTTTATTGTTTCATATACAACCTCTTTATACAAAGGGTTTTTGGTAACCAAATAAGCATCTGAATATAAGGAAACCAACTGGGCATTGTCATAAAGCATTTTTTCAAAATGTGGTACATGCCAATGATCGTCCACTGAATACCTGGCAAAACCTCCTCCAACATGATCAAAAATACCACCGTAAGCTATTTGCGTCAGAGAGGTATTCACATAGTCCATGATTTGCTCATTTTGACTTTGAACAGCATAGCGAAGCAGGAACTGGATGTTTCCGGGCATAGGAAATTTAGGCGCTCCTTTTCTTCCTCCGTTTTTTTCATCCATCGTTGGCATCCAGGCCTCAATGGCGGTTTGAAGTTCCTCAGTATCAAAAGATGCTTCCTCTTCATTGAGAGTAACCAAGCCACTTTGTTGTATTCCTTCGGTTAGTTTAGCAGCATATTCTTCTGCTTTTTGCGGCTCTTTTTCATAAAGATCAGCGAGTTGAGTAAGCGCATTGGTCCAATTATCCTTAGGAAAATAGGTGCCACCCCAGATAGGTCTTCCGTCGGGTAAGGCCACACAATTAAGTGGCCAGCCACCGCTGCCTGTTAAAAGTTGCACGGCATTCATATATACCTGATCAACATCTGGTCGCTCTTCTCTGTCCACTTTTACGTTGATAAAGTGTTCATTCATAATAGCGGCCACAGCTGAATCTTCAAAGCTCTCATGTTCCATAACATGACACCAGTGACAGGCGGCATATCCCACTGAAATCAGCAGTAATTTATTTTCTTTTTTTGCGAGCTCCAGCGTTTCGTCATTCCAGGCATGCCAGTCAACGGGGTTATGCGCATGCTGCAGAAGGTATGGACTCGTTTCATTAATAAGAGCGTTGGTAAATTGATGTTCTTTTTCCATTGATGGGTCTTTAGTTTTTTTACAGCTGTACACAAGCACACAAAGTGATAACAACAGAAGAAATTTCTTATACATGGAGCAAATTTTCACAAATATAACACCATTTAGGCGATTTTTTCTGTTAAAGTTCTCGCCCCGGCTGAGATGGAATTGTGCTGATGACACCGACGAGTTTCAAATTTGAATTTGGAAAAACGCTGGCATAATTTTCCTTCTGCAATGATCAATTGGAAGGTCCGCTGGAGGTAAATATAAAGTTAAGTAAATGTTATTCATTTTTTTTAAAACGTAACATTAAGTTAACATACAAACCTGATTTGTATTATAGCTTTGCCACAAAATTATATACTTGAAATCATGGAGAATATCTATATTTTAATGTTGATTGCGCTGGTGGCATTAGCCGCGATTGACCTGGTTGTAGGAGTTAGTAATGATGCAGTAAATTTTCTAAATTCAGCCATTGGATCCAAAGTAGTTTCTATGAGAACTATTATGATCGTAGCCAGTTTAGGTATTGCTGTTGGGGCTATTTTTTCCAGTGGGATGATGGAGGTTGCAAGAAAGGGGATTTTTAATCCGAGTGAGTTTTATTTTAATGAGATCATGATCATATTTATGGCAGTGATGATTACTGACGTATTGCTGCTTGATTTCTTTAATACCTTGGGGATGCCGACCTCTACCACAGTATCCATTGTATTTGAACTTTTAGGTGCAGCTGTGGCCATGGCATTGATCAAAATTGCGGTCTCTGATGGAGAAACTGTGGCTAATTTGTCTCAATACATCAATACTGAAAAGGCTATTTTAATCATCTCCGGAATATTTCTCTCCGTGATTGTCGCCTTTTCCATAGGTGCCATAGTTCAGTACCTTTCAAGATTGTTTTTGACATTTAATTTTGAGCAAAAGCCAAAGATATACGGTGCGCTGTTTAGCGGTATTGCCTTGACTTCGATTACCTATTTTATTTTTATGAAAGGTCTGAAAGGGACCGCTTATTATAAGGATATTAAAGGCTTATTAGAAGGGAATGAAATGATCATTATTGCTATTGCCTTTTTCCTTTGGACAAGCTTATCCTTTGTACTTACCAAATATTTAAAATTTAACTTATATAAAATCATCATTACCGTTGGTACCTTTGCCCTGGCATTGGCTTTTGCCGGGAATGATCTGGTGAATTTTATCGGGGTCCCGATGGCTGCATGGAATTCATATGAAGCATGGAGTGCCTCAGGTATGGCGGCCGATGAATTTAATATGGGCGTTTTGGCCGGAAAAGTGCCTACGCCTTCTATATTCCTTTTTGTTGCCGGATTGATCATGGTGGTTACTTTATGGTTTTCTTCCAAAGCAAAAAAAGTAGCTGCTACGGAAGTAAATTTAGCCAGACAGAGTGAAGGGCATGAGCGTTTTCAACCTAATTCCTTGTCTCGTGTGATCGTAAGATCTACCATAGGGGTGATCAACGGGATCAATTATGTGCTTCCTAAAAGCATGCAGACAAACATCAGTGAAAGGTTTGAAAAACCAGTGGTAAACCTGCCTAAGAAAAAGGTGTATGAATTGCCTGCTTTTGATGCTGTACGAGCATCTACAAATTTAATGGTGGCGGGTATTTTGATTTCTATCGCCACTTCCTATAAATTGCCTTTATCCACAACATATGTAACGTTCATGGTAGCGATGGGTACTTCATTGGCAGACAGAGCCTGGGACAGAGAAAGTGCCGTATACAGGGTAGCCGGAGTGTTAAATGTGATAGGGGGTTGGTTTTTTACTGCTTTTATTGCTTTTGTAACTGCTGCCATTTTCACCTATTTAATACACCTAGGAAGTATTACTGCGGTAAGCCTGTTACTGTTATTAGTGTTTTTTATCCTGGTACGAAATTTTGTAAAGCACAAAAAAGAGGAAAAGGAAGCTGCCCAGAAAAGAGTTATCAAACGAGCTGAATTAATTACAGCCAAGGAAGTAATAGAAGAAACTTCAGATCATATTTCGGAAGTCATCAGCAGAGCCAATAAACTATATACAAATGTAGTGAACAACTTATCTGTTCAGGACTTGAGTAAATTGAAGAAAACAGACAAGCATGTCCTTAAGTTGAATTCAGAGGTAGATGCTTTGAAAGATGAAGCTTTTTACTTTATCAAGTCATTGGATGATTCTTCTGTAGAAGCAAGTAGATTTTACTTACTTGTGCTGGGCTATCTGCAGGACATTTCTCAGTCAATCAGCTACATTTCTAAGGCGAGTTTCAAACATGTGAATAACAATCACAAGCAATTGAAAAAGGGCCAGATTAAGGATTTAAAGGTCATTGATAATCAGTTATCAACCATGTTAAAAGACATATCTATTATTTTCCAGGACAGAAAATTCGAAGATATTTCAAAAATAGTAGCTGAGAAACAGGAATTGTATGATCATGTTTCCAAATCCATAGAAAAACAAATTACCAGAATTCGATCTGAGGAGTCAAGTGCTAAAAATACCACCTTGTATTTTGGGAACTTACTCGAAACAAAAGATTTGATTTCAGCCATCATGAATTTACTGGAACTGTATCAAGAGTTTCACTTCAGTATGAAGAAAGCAAATATTAAGATGTAAACACTATGAAATCCGGCCTCAGGGCCGGATTTTTTTTGATCATTTAATAGCTGTTTTAGAATATTGTGGGAAGCAATTGATTATATCACTGTAACTTAAGTCACCGACATAATGTCAAAATATGCGTCACTTTGTACTGATTTATAAAGTGGTACGTTAATTGCCACTCTATTGAAAAACAAGATATAACGTAAATAGAATACTTATGACAGAATTGTTAACGAAAGAAACATTTTTAAAGAAGGTCTTTAATTTTGTTGATAATAAAGAATGGAAATTTGAAGGTGACAAACCATGTATTATAGATTTTTACGCGGATTGGTGTGGACCTTGTAAAATGGTAGCCCCTATTCTTGAAGAATTATCTGAAGAGTACAAAGGGAAAATTGATATTTATAAAGTAGATACAGAGGCAGAAACAGAATTATCTGCAGCCTTTGGTATCAGATCGATTCCATCGATGTTGTTTTGTCCTGCAGGAGAGCAGCCACAAATGGCTCAGGGTGCCTTGCCAAAACACAACCTGGAAGAAATTATAAAAGATGTCTTAAAAGTTGAGAAATAAGATGTGATACCATCAAAAAAAAAGCTGTTTTCGTAGAAAACAGCTTTTTTTATTCCTTGATAAGGGAATTAAACCAATTCCTTTTCCATCAGGTATTCAGCGATTTGAATTGTATTCGTAGCTGCGCCTTTTCTCAGATTGTCACTTACCACCCACATGTTTAACGAGTTTTTCTGTGACTCATCTCTCCTGATTCTTCCAACAAAGACATCGTCTTTCCCTTCTGCATAAATAGGCATCGGGTAGGTGTTTGTCTCTAAATTGTCTTTCACAACGACTCCGTCAGTTTCATGAAGTAATTTTCTGACCTCATCAACATCAAAATCCTTTTCAAATTCGATGTTAATACTTTCAGAATGTCCTCCAGCAACCGGAATTCTTACAGCTGTTGCGGTTACCGCAATACTGTCATCGTTTAATATTTTTCTGGTTTCATTTACCGGTTTCATTTCTTCTTTCGTGTATCCATTGTCTTCAAACACATCACAATGTGGTAATGCATTTCTATGAATTGGATAAGGGTAAGCCATTTCGCCCTTGATTCCCTGGTATTCGTTCTCCAACTGTTGTACAGCTTTCACACCTGTTCCAGAGATAGATTGGTAGGTAGAAATGACCAGTCTTTTAATACCATATTTTTTATGCAATGGTGCCAGTGCAACTACCATTTGAATCGTAGAACAATTTGGATTCGCAATGATTTTATCCGCCGTGCTTAATTCTCCCGCATTGATTTCAGGAACCACTAATTTTTTACTCGGATCCATTCTCCATGCCGATGAATTATCGACAACGGTGGTACCCACTTCTGCAAATTTAGGAGCCCATTCAACAGATGTTGCTCCTCCAGCTGAAAACAAGGCAATATCCGGTTTTTGGTTTACAGCGTCCTGAAGTCCTATAACGGTATAATCTGTACCTCTGTAGTTGATTGTTTTACCCACAGATCTCTCTGAAGCCACCAATAACAATTCAGTGATCGGGAAATTTCTCTCTTCAAGTACTTCTAACATGACGTTACCTACCATTCCAGTCGCGCCTACTACTGCAATTTTCATAATAATTAAATTTTAATGCTTCTTATTGAAGTTGCAAATATGCTAAATATTTGCCGATGAATATAGCATCCTGATTAGGAAAATCAAACAATGTTTAAATTATATCAAATTTAAGGCCAAGCACTTAATTTTTAACAGATAATTATTGATTAAATAATAAATCGTAATTTTGCGGCTCTTAAAAATTAAGATTGACGATATGGTATTGAACGGAAATAATAAAATTGAGTTGATGGCACCTGCAGGTAATTTTGAATCTTTGCAGGCGGCTTTGGATAATGGAGCGGATTCTGTTTATTTTGGGGTTGAACAATTGAATATGAGAGCAAGAGCCTCTATCAACTTCACTCTTGATGATCTCCCTGAAATTTCAATGCGCTGTAAAGCGAAGAATGTGAGAACCTATCTTACGTTAAATACCATTATCTATGATCACGATCTGACGATTGTAAAGACTTTGCTGAAACAGGCAAAGGAAGCAGATATTTCGGCAGTAATTGCGATGGATCAGGCTGTGATTGCCATGGCGAGGCAAGCCGGTATGGAAGTACATATTTCTACACAGATCAATATCACCAATATTGAGACGGTAAAGTTTTACGCCATGTTCGCTGATACTGTGGTGTTAAGTCGTGAGCTTAGTTTACGTCAGGTGAAAAAAATTACGGAACAGATTGAAAAAGAAGAGATCAAAGGCCCATCCGGAAGATTGCTGGAGATAGAAATATTTGGTCATGGAGCGCTTTGTATGGCAGTTTCCGGAAAATGTTACATGAGTTTACATTCGCATAATTCATCAGCAAACAGAGGTGCCTGTAAACAAAATTGCCGTAAGAAGTATACGGTAATTGATCAGGAAACCGGGTTTGAGATGGAATTAGACAATGAGTATATCATGTCTCCTAAAGATCTTTGTACGATTGACTTTCTGGACCAGGTTGCTGATGCAGGGATCAAAGTACTTAAAATAGAGGGAAGAGGCAGAGCACCGGAATATGTGGCAAATGTCATTAAATCTTACAGACAGGCCATTGATGCATTGGCTGACGGTACCTATGATAAGGAAAAGGTCATCGGTTGGATGCTTGAACTTGAAAAAGTTTATAACAGAGGATTCTGGAATGGTTATTATCTGGGTCAGAAATTAGGAGAATGGAGCAAAGGCTCAGGATCTCATGCTACTCAGAAGAAAGTGTATATTGGAAAGGGAATGCACTTTTTCCCAAAAGCCAATATCGGAGAATTTAAACTGGAGGCTTTCGACTTGAAAATAGGAGATAGAATTTTGGTAACAGGCCCTACTACAGGAGCAAAAGAACTTGATATAAAGGAAATGTTCGTGAATGACGAAAAAGGTGATTTTGCCCAGCGAGGTGATAGTATCACGATTCCTCTTGAATTCAGAATCAGGCCCAGTGATAAGTTGTACAAGATTGTAGCGGTTGAAAAACCAGTGGAGTCTGCTTAGAGCAAAAAGGAATTACATGTGTAAATTAATGCAGCCAGAATGTGAGGCTTGCAAAGAGCAGGATGGCTAAAAACACGCCCAATCCTACCATCCAAACTTTGTTGTAATAGATTTTGTGCAATTTTATATCCTTTCGATAACTCCATATCATCAGAATTACAAAAGCGAAAGCAAATATTGCGGCAAAAATAAGTTGTCCTCTACTAAACATTTTGGTTATATTTAAGGCTGTAAAGGTAAGATAATATGAGTAAAAAAGCGATCGTTTTTGGCGCAACATCGGGAATAGGGCAAGCCCTGTCCAGGCTATTGGTTAAAGATGGTTATCAAGTCATTATCACCGGCCGTCGGAAAGAACGACTCGAGGCCCTGAAAAAGGAAAGTCCGGAACAATATATTGTAAGAAAGCACGATATTACAGAAGTAGATGACAGCAAGGTCTTTTTTGAAGAGCTTGCGGATGATATGCCTCAGGTAGATTTGATTGTGCATAATGCTGGTATTGGTGAGAATAACTTTGATCTTGAATGGGAAAAGGACTTGCCAACCCTTGAAACCAATGTGGTTGGAGCCACAATGATCTATCAGTTGTCGTACAATTTTTTTAAAAATCAAGGATTTGGACATTTGGTTAGTATCACCTCAATTGCCTCTCTGGTGGGGAACAGACATGTGCCTGCCTACCATGCCTCTAAAGCTTTTCAATCGAGTTATATGGAGTCTTTATGGATGAAGGCAAGAAAGACTAAGAAAGCCAAAATTACCGTTACCAATATCCTCCCTGGCTATGTAGATACGGATATTATTACGGGCCCGACTTTTTGGATGGCTCCATTGGATAAGGCAGTCAATCAAATTTATACGGCCATTAAAAAGAAGAAAAGAAAAGCGTATGTAACCAAAAGGTGGAGGTTGGTTGCAATGATGATGAAAATTCTACCACCACAAATATTAGTTAAATTTTTATAGTTAGAATGAAAAACAAAATAAAAGCAGTTCAACAATTTCATGAAGCATTTGGCTTAGGTGTACAACAAAAACCAATCGCTCATTTATCAAAGCAAAAACTAAAGCTTCGGTTTGATTTAATGGATGAGGAAAATAAAGAATATTTAGAAGCTGCTGAGAGCGATGATTTGATAGAGGTTGCCGATGCCTTAGGCGATATGCTTTATATTTTATGTGGTACTATTTTGGAACATGGCATGCAACATAAAATAGAAGAAGTCTTCAATGAAATTCAAAGAAGTAATATGAGTAAACTCGGGGCTGATGGAAAGCCGATTTACCGCGAAGATGGAAAAGTGATGAAAGGTCCGAATTACTTTAAACCCAATATTGAAAGTATATTAAACGGAGGGCCAGCATAGTATACTGCCCCTCGTTTTTTTATTTTACTTCATATCTCCAGCCAAACTTGTCATCCGCTCGGTTGTACTGTATGTCTGTAATTTGTTGCTTCAGTGTTGAGGCAAAAGTGTTATCCAATTCAGGCAACATGAATTCTTTTTCCTTGTATCCAAAACCGGCAATAGGGGAAATAACAGCTGCAGTTCCGGCTCCAAACATTTCTTTCAGACTGCCGTCTTCTGAGGCTGCTACGATTTCATGAACTGAAATACTTCTCACTTCAACGGCGATTCCCTGATCTTCAGCTATTTCAATGATGCTCTTTCTGGTAATACCGTCGAGAATCCGATCACTGGTCGGAGCTGTAATTAAGGTGTCGTTGATGCGAATAAAAATATTCATGGCACCCGCTTCTTCAATAAATTCATGTGTGGTATCATCCGTCCAGATGACCTGCTGATATCCTTTTTGAATGGCTAGATTTGTTGGGTAAAACTGTCCTGCGTAGTTTCCTCCTGCTTTTGCAAAACCTACACCGCCATTAGCTGATCTGGAATACTGTTGCTCAATCAAAACCTTTACTTTCCCACCAAAATAGGGACCTGATGGAGAACAGGCTATAATGAACTTATATTTATCCGCAGGAGAGGCATGGAAACCATTTCCTGAAGCAAAAATAAAAGGTCTGATATAAAGAGAACTATCCTTCGTAGTTGGAATCCAGTCTTTTTCCAACAGTAATAAGGCTTCCAATCCTTCCATAAAATTGGATTCAGGAAGTTCTGGCATCGCAAGTCTTTTAGCAGAAATATTTAATCTTTTTTGATTATCAAGAGGTCTGAACAACCAGATAGTATCTTGAGCATCTTTATATGCTTTCATACCTTCAAAAACAGATTGACCGTAATGAAATATTTTCGCTGAAGGATCCAGACTGATATTTTGATAAGGAATAATCTTGGGCGTTTGCCATTTTCCATCCTCATAATCGCATACCAGCATATGATCTGAGTATTCTTGCCCAAACGGAAGATTGTTAAAATCAACCTGGCTTAATTTAGAATTCTTTGTTTTTTCAACCGTGATCTTGTGACTTACTTCTAAACTCATTGTTCTGATATTTTTAGCAAAAGTACTTAATATCGTTGAAAAATGTATAAAATCCTTGTTTTTTATAACTTGATCCGGGCTGTAAAAAAAAGGATTTTCTTACGGTTGTTTGGCATTAATTAAAAATAATTGCGTTTCCTTTGACAATTCAAAGAGACCCCTATCAAAAGCATATAAATTCCTTTACCTTTGCAAGGATTTGACGAGCAATGGAAAGAAAAATAATTAAAACCTCAGACGGTTCTTCGAGTGTATACCTGCCTCAGTGGGATGAAAACTATCATTCAAAGCATGGAGCCATACAGGAAGCATACCACGTTTTTATAAAGAATGGACTCGATCTTTTTGAAGATGGTACCAAAGTATCCATATTGGAAATGGGATTCGGAACCGGTCTCAATTGTTTTATTTCCTATCTTGAAGCTATAAAAAGGAATCTGACCATTGATTATTTTGGCTTGGAGGGATATCCCTTACAGGTGGACATGATTATGAATTTGAATCATGTGCAGCAGTTGCATGCCGAACAGGCATCCACGATGTATTCAAAAATAATTTCTTCGGTATGGGATAAAAGAGCAGGCATTGATAAAGGCTTTACATTGACGAAACAGGAGATCATGTTTGAGGATTTTCAGGACGTTGAAATGGCTGATTTAATTTATTTTGATGCTTTCGGCGCAAGGGTACAACCGGAACTCTGGACAGCATCAATTTTTAGAAAGATGTTCGAAGCGCTGCGCAATGGAGGAGTACTAGTAACCTATGCAGCAAAAGGAAGCGTAAGAAGAGCCATGCAGGAGGTGGGCTTTGAAGTTGAAAGGTTGCCTGGGCCACCTGGTAAACGAGAAATGTTACGAGGAAGAAAATAAAAGTAAATAATAAGGCATTAAAGCTGATAAACATAGATTGAGTGAAGTATTTAAATCAATTTTTAAAAGAAAAGTACATCTTGATGCTCCTGGTTCCATTTTTAACTGGAATCATATTTTTAATAGGAAGCTATGGGAAAGGTCCTGCCCACCTGCTTGTTAATGGATGGAATTCACCACAGGCAGATGTTTTTTTTAAATATGTTACGCATCTGGGTGATGGAGCTGTTTTTGCTCTTGTGATCCTGCTGTTACTTTTTATAAGAATCAGATGGGCATTTTATGAACTATTTGCGGCTCTGATGACATTGATATTTGTTTTTATCGCCAAGCAGATCATTTTTAAAGGAATTCCCAGACCAACAAAGTATTTTGAAGGTACAGAAACACTTCATCTGGTTGAAGGCGTAAAAATGCATGCTTTGAACAGTTTTCCTTCGGGGCATACCATTACTGCTTTTGCTATTTTTATTACGCTGGCTTTGATCGTTAAGAAAAGTTATCTAAAAATGATGTTTACTGCTACCGCTATTCTTGCCGGATTTTCAAGAGTGTATTTGTCCCAGCATTTTTTAGAAGATGTTTTGTCTGGAGCCTTGATCGGGATTGCTATCGCCTTGTTGAGTTGCAGCCTTGTGGACAAATTAAGTATCTTTAAAACTTCATGGATAGATTATAATCTCTTAGAAATAGTTAGTAAAAAGCATGAACAATAAGCAACGGCTGGGTTTATTAGTCATTATTTCCACTCTGATTAGATTGGTGTTGGCGAACTTTACTGATTTGGGCAATGACGAAGTCTATTATTGGACCTATGCAAAGTTTCCCGATTGGAGTCATTTTGATCACCCTCCCATGGTGGGTTTTTTCCAGCAGATTTTTTCTTTAAATCTCTTGTTTGATTCAGAACTGGCCTTAAGGCTGGGTTTTGTGGTGGCTGGTTCTCTCAGTACCATACTGCTGTATTTGATTGGAAGGGAGATAAAGGATGAAAAAACGGGTTTGATTGCCGCCGTGTTGTACAATACGAGTATTTATGGTTTTATCATAAGTGGTTTATTTATCATGCCGGACGGTCCTTTGGTCTTGTTTTGGATGAGTTCCTGTTTGTTCTTTTTGAAATTTTTAAAATCGAATGAAAAGAAAAAACAACAAGGATTGCTCATGCTCTCTATGTTGTTTGCGGCATTGGCTATTTATAGTAAATATCAAGGCGTATACCTTCTATTCGGTTATGGCTTATACATATTGTTTTTTAGAAGAGATCTGCTCAAGAATGCTTCTGTATACCTTTCATTGGGTTTTTCTGTACTGGTGCTATTCATCATTTTCTACTGGAACTATGTGAACAGCTTTAGCGGAATGTCTTATCATTCTGAACGAGTAACATTATTTAGCCTGGATTTTAACCTCGATACTTTTTTGAGAGAATTCTTAGGACAGATCGCCTATAATAACCCCTATAACTATATCGTGATTCTGCTGGCTGTGTTCAGTTTTAAGAGAAAAAGATTTCTTGAGCAGCATCATTTTTATTTTTTCCTGTTGATCAGTGTTCCATTGATCGCTACAACCCTGTTTTTTTCACTATATCGGGACACCTTACCCCATTGGTCTGGGGTGTCATTTTTGTCTCTGGCCGTCCTGGCTGCCGCAAATTTGTCTGAGAGAAAAAATACACCTGTATTAAGATTTGTGTTGTTCTTTTTTTTCGGTTTATATCTGATAGCACTGGGTATTGTCAACAAAGGCTGGTTCATTGATATGAAGGTAAATGATCAATCTGAAAAAGTGAAGTTGGGCAAGAATGACCCTACACTGGATATGTATGGCTGGGATCAGACCAAGGTGGTTTTGGAACAGTTGCACAATGAAGATCCGCAGCTCGCAACCATTCCTCTGGTTTCTAACAAGTGGTATCCGGGATCGCATTTGTACTATTATGTGGCAGCTCCATTGGAGAAGGATTTGTTTGTGTTGGGATTTATGAATGATATGCATAAATACTATTGGATCAATCAAACCATGAGTCCGCTGCAGGCAGGTCAGGATGGAATTTATATTACCTACAGTCGAAACTTTAAAGATCCCAAGCGAACCATGGCTGATTATTTCGAGGATGCAAAACTGATAAAGGAATTCCCGATTGAAAGGTCTGGGAAAACGGTGGAATATGGATTCGTTTACTTGCTTCAAAGTTATAAAATGACTAACTTAGAAGGTGGTACAAAGGAATAAGCTCATGACAGACACAAAGTTTATCAAACGTAAAAAACCGAATTATAAAAGGGCGATAATTTTACTGGTGATTTTACTATTGGTCATTTTTTTATTTTACAATATTGACAGCTTACTTTCAGGTTTATTTGAAATTAAGGAGTAGTAAGAAGAAGCCTTTAAAAACCGTTTCACTTGTTTGGACCTAATGAATGGTCTCATTTAACATGGCCCACAATTGATCCTTTAATTGAGAGATTCCGGTTTGGTCCAGGGACGAGATAAAGATATGAGGAAGGTCTCCTGGAATCTCTTTGGACAATTCTTCCATTAATTCCTCATCCAACATGTCTGATTTGGAAATGGCGAGCAGTCTGTCTTTGTCGAGTAATTCAGGATTGTGTTTTTTCAATTCATTTAAAAGAATATCGTACTCTTTCTGAATATTATCACTATCAGCAGGGATCATAAACAGTAAACTTGAGTTTCTTTCAATATGTCTTAAAAATCGATGCCCGAGTCCTTTTCCTTCTGCCGCACCTTCGATGATTCCTGGAATATCAGCCATGACAAAACTTTTGAAATCCCTGTATTCAACAATCCCCAGGTTGGGTTTTAGCGTGGTGAATTCATAATCTGCAATCTTTGGTTTGGCAGATGTAATCACCGATAGCAGGGTTGATTTACCCGCATTGGGAAAGCCTACCAATCCTACATCAGCCAACAGTTTTAATTCAAGTTGAAACCAACCTTCAATTCCATCAATACCAGGTTGCGCGTACCGAGGCGTCTGATTCGTAGAAGACTTAAAATGCCAGTTTCCTCTACCGCCTTTTCCTCCTTCACATAGTATTATTTCTTCCTGATCGGCTGTGATCTCGAAAAGAATTTCCTGGGTCTCACCATCTCTGACAATGGTGCCTAATGGTACATTTATGTAAACATCTTCACCATCTTTTCCGGTACTTCTGTTCTTGCTTCCAGCTCCACCATGGTCTGCTTTGAAATGCTTTTTAAATTTAAGATGGAACAGGGTCCACATGTTTTTATCTCCCTTTAAGATCACATGTCCGCCACGGCCACCATCACCACCATCAGGACCTCCTTTTGTGATGTACTTTTCTCTGTGTAAATGCACAGATCCTTTTCCACCTTTTCCAGAGGCAGCAAAGACTTTGATATAATCAACAAAATTTCCTTCGGTCATAATAGCTTTAAATAATAGTACAAGTGTACCAGGTCAGCACTTTTACAGAGCGTCAATAACTGCTTCCAATTTAGCAGTAATTTCATTTATAGATCCAACACCATCAACTCCAAAATATTTATTTTGTTTTTGATAATAGTCTTTTAGTATGGCCGTTTTAGTTTCGTATTCGTTAAAACGGTTACGGATTTTACTTTCGTCCTGATCATCTGAACGACCACTGGTTTTTCCTCTGTTTAACAATCTTTCTACCAACAAATTTTCAGGTACTTCCAAAGCTACCATTCCATTGATACCCGTGTTTTTTTCAACTAAAAAGGCATCTAATGAAGCGGCCTGAGATTCAGTTCTTGGAAAGCCGTCAAAAATAAAACCATTTGCTTCAGGGTTGTTATTTACTTCTGCTTTAAGCATATCAATGGTTACTTCATCTGGAACCAAATCACCTTTGTCCATAAAAGACTTGGCTAAGATCCCTAGTGCTGTTTCATTCTTGATATTGAATCTAAATACATCACCGGTAGAGATATGAACCAGGTTGTATTTTACTTTTAACATTTCGGCCTGAGTTCCTTTTCCTGCTCCTGGAGGGCCAAATAATACGATATTCTTCATGATACTGACTTATAGCTGATTTATGATACTTTTAATTGATATATATCCGGCAGGTTACGTCCGAGACCATCATAGTCAAGACCGTATCCCACGATAAATTTATCCTCAATGGATTTACCTATATAATCAATAGGTAATTCTTTTCTAAAGACATCTGGTTTAAAGAAGAGCGTGGCAATTTTTAATTGCTTCACTTGCTTGTCTCTAAAGATTTCGTAAATCTCGGCAAGTGTATTACCTGTGTCAATAATATCTTCTAAAATCACAACTGTTCTACCTTCAAGATCTTCATTGATTCCTACCAGATGCTTAATTTTGCCTGTTGAATTGACTCCTTCATAAGATGCCATTTTAACAAATGTAATATGACAGTCATGTTTATATTTTCTCACGAAATCTGCTGCAAACATAAATGATCCGTTCAGAATCCCTATAAAAATAGGTACTTCGTCCGGACCGAGCTCTTCCGCTATTTGATTCGCCAAAAACTCAACATAGCGCTCAATTCTATCCCGATCTATAAATGGAACAAAATGTTTCTCGTGTATCTGAATAGTCTCCATAGGTAACTAACTGTTTTAAATCTAATAAAATAGACGAACTCAACTTTATTAAAAAGAAAGTGCAAAAATAGTAAAAAGTAAAAACCTTTTAGGAGATTATTCCTAAAAGGTTTTTAATATCATTTTAATCCGAAAAATCGGAATATGTTCTTAGTCCTTCAAGTCTTTTTCTAACTTCTTTGTTGTATCGTACATGATAGGAGAAGCAATGAATAAAGAAGAATATGTACCGACGATAACACCTATGATCAAGGCAAACATAAATCCTTTGATGGAATCACCACCAAAGATAAAGATGGCCAGTAATACAATTAAGGTTGTTAAAGAAGTGTTCACGGTTCTTCCAAGCGTACTGCTCAAAGCCGTATTCACCGTTCTTGCATATTTCCACATTGGATGCTTGTTGTCAAACTCACGAATACGGTCAAAAATAACCACCGTATCATTCAGGGAGTATCCAACTACCGTTAAGATCGCTGCAATAAAAGATTGTCCAATTTCCATATCAAATGGCAAGACCTTGTAGAACAATGAGAATATTGATAAAACAATCAATACATCATGGAATACTGCCGCAACGGCACCTAAACTATATTGCCATTTTCTAAATCGAATCAGGATGTATAAGAATACCACGATCAAAGAACCGATAATGGCCCAGAAAGCAGCTTGTTTAATGTCATCAGCAATGGTAGGTCCTACCATATAGAATTCCATAATTCCTATGTTGACTTCCTTGTCACCAGGCTTAAATTGTTCAAAACTGGTGTCGGCTGGTAAATAAGAAGTCAGGCCTGTGAAAAGTAATTGTTGAATTTCATCTTCAACAGCTACTCCGTAATCATCAATCTTATATTTAGTCGTAATTTTTAGCTGGTTTGACGGTCCAAACGTTTTTACTTCAGGAGAACTTCCAAAAGCATCTTTCAAGGTATTCGCTATTTCAGGAGCACTTACATTTTCAACAAATCTCACTGTGTAAGTTCTACCTCCTTTAAAGTCAACACCATAATTCAAACCGTTTGTGAACAACGAACCTAAACCGATAATCAGAATAATACCCGAAACCATGTATGACATCTTTCTCTTTTTAAGGAAATCAATGTTGATGTTTTTAAACCAGTTCTTAGTAATGTTCGTGTTAAATGTTAATTGACGTTCTTTATTTACATACCATTCAATAAGCAATCTTGTAATAAAAATCGCAGAAAATAAAGAGGTTACAATACCAATCATAAGGGTTGTTGCAAAACCTTTTACCGGACCTGTACCAAATACGTATAGGATGATACCTGTAAGAAGCGTTGTTACGTTGGCATCCAGAATAGAAGAAAGAGCTCCTCCAAAACCATCGTTAACAGCTTCTTTTAATCCTTTACCTTTATTCAGTTCTTCCTTAATTCTTTCATAGATCAGCACGTTTGCATCCACCGACATACCAATGGTAAGTACGATACCAGCAATTCCAGGAAGCGTTAAAACGGCTCCAAATGATGTAAGAACACCAAAGATGAACAGTATGTTCAGTGCCAGGGCAATGTCAGAGAATATACCAGCTTTTCCGTAGTAAAAAATCATCCAGCATAAAACAATGATCAATGCGATAATAAAGGAGTAAGTACCACTGTCAATCGCCTCCTGACCTAAAGATGGTCCAACAACATCTGACTGAATAATTCTAGCCGCTGCAGGAAGTTTACCCGATTTTAAAGCATTGGCTAAATCCTGTGCTTCATCAATGGTAAACTGACCCATAATAGAAGTTCTACCCGTTGTAATCGCATCATTCACTCTAGGAGCTGAATACACATAGTCATCAAGAACAACAGCAACAAATTTGCCTACATTGGCAGTGGTCATTTTAGCCCATTGCTTCGTTCCTTTGCTATTCATAGTCATGCTCACTTCAGGATTGGCTCCTAATTGGTCGAAGACCTGTGAGGCATCTGAAATCACATCCCCTTGAATAGGAGCAACATCATTTCTGTTAGATTTTAAGGCGAAAAGATTGATAAAATCGTTATTGGCCTTGTTCTCCCATGCGAATTTTGCATATTTAAGTTCGTTCGGCAATAGAGCTCTTACCTCTTTCATGGCAAGATATTCATTTACTACTGCCGTATCTTTTACATTGGCAGTAGCGATAATTGAGCTAATATCGTTTTGAGATTGAGGAAATCTTGGGAATAATTTACTGAACAAAGGATTGGCTGTTTCAAAATTCACAGAGTCCTTTACTTCACCTAATAAATCATCAATTTCGTCGTCTTTACTTACCGCACTGTCTTTAGCTACTTCCGTTTCTTCAACTTCTATAATTTCGGCAAGTTTGGAATTCGCTGCCACAAAGAACTGTGATAAATCTTGGTTGGTATATACTTCCCAAAATTGCAATTCTGCCGTACTTTGTAATAATTTTCTTACACGGTCAATGTCTCTGGCGCCTGGTAATTCAATGAGAATTCTACCTGATTCACCAATTCTTTGAATGTTTGGTTGTGTAACACCAAAACGGTCAATCCTACTTCTTAATACTTCAAATGCAGTGTTGATCGAACCTTTTACTTCTTCCTGTAAAATCGGTGTCACTTCTTCATCAGACATCTTAAAATTGATCTTGTCTTTTAAAGATTTATTACCGAAAATACTAGGATCACTTAATTTTACGGTACCATTACTGGTAGCTGCAAAGGCTTCAATAAACAGTTCAAAATAATCCTTGTCACTATCTTTTTGTGCCGCTGTCGCCTTATTAAGAGCTTCATTGAACACTGGATTTTTTGATTCGTTGGATAAACCGAACAAGATATCCCTAACAGACACCTCTAATATGGCGTTGATACCACCCTTGAGGTCAAGACCTAAATTGATTTCTTTTTCCTTTACTTCGTCATACGTGAATTCTGTAAATCCTAAATTCACAACTGGTGTACCTGAAACAGAATCTAAATATTCTTGTTGCATTCTGCCTAGCGCTTCTGAGTCAGTCGCATCAGCCTTTGATTCCGCGTAGATAACAGCATCATTCTCCACATTTTTTGCAAACCATGTAAATGAGAGTTGGTATAAACATACCAAACTCAAAATGACAGCAAATAATCTAATAAGTCCCTTGTTTTGCATTCCTTATCTTATTTTAAAAATCTTACTTTTTGATATAATCGGGCAAATATACTCAAAAGATTTAGCTTTGAAAGAAATAAGTCTTAAATTTTGGGGCTTTTGAGCGATTCGTTTTCGCCTTTATTTTTAGTACATTAGTAAAGTAAATCAAGGTGTATTATGGAACATATGAACGACATACAAATTGCGCAAAAAACAAAGCTTATTCACATCAGAGAAATTGCAGCCAAATTAGGGATTGATGAAGACGATCTTGAACTATATGGAAAGTACAAGGCCAAATTGCCTCTGGACCTGATTGACGAGGAAAAAGTAGCTCAGAATAACCTCATTTTAGTGACAGCCATAACACCAACTCCTGCCGGAGAGGGGAAAACCACGGTTTCTATTGGTCTCACCGAAGGGTTAAATAAGATTGGTGAACAGGCTACTGTGGTGCTCAGGGAACCTTCACTGGGTCCTGTGTTTGGAATTAAAGGTGGTGCCGCAGGGGGAGGCTATTCTCAGGTGGTTCCTATGGAAGATATAAATCTACATTTCACCGGCGATTTTAATGCTGTGGAGAAAGCGAATAACCTACTTTCGGCCTTGGTTGATAATAATTTACAGGTAACTAAAAATTTGAATCTGGATCCCCGAACAATTTTTTGGAAACGGGTGATTGATATGAATGACAGGTCACTGAGAAATATTACCATCGGGTTAGGAGGGACTGCAAATGGCGTGCCCAGAGAAGATGGATTTAACATAACCCCTGCCTCAGAAGTGATGGCAATTTTATGTATGGCCACTGGTTTTGAAGACTTGAAAAAACGTCTTGGAGATATATTTATTGGATTTACCTATGATAAGAAACCAATTTTTGCGAGAGATATTAAGGCAGAAAATGCCATGGCTATTTTATTAAAAGATGCTATTAAACCGAATTTGGTGCAAACCCTGGAAAAGAATCCTGCGATCATTCATGGAGGACCTTTTGCGAATATCGCCCAAGGGACAAACACAATTTTGGCAACAAAAATGGGTATGTCTCTCTCTAAATATGTGGTGACAGAAGCTGGATTTGGAGCCGATTTGGGTGCAGAGAAATTTTTGAATATAAAATGTGCCGCTTCAGGACTGAGTCCAAAAGCAGTAGTATTAGTTGCAACGATCAGAGCTTTGAGGCATCATGGTGGTGCGACCAAAGAGAATCTCAATGAGGCCAATGAAGCCTTTGTTGCCAAAGGAATGGTCAATTTAGAAAAGCATATAGAAAATATCAGGAAATTTAATATAGAGCCGGTTGTGGCCATAAATTCTTTTATAAGTGATAGCAGAGAAGAAGTTAATTTGGTGGTTGAGGCCTGTGAATTGTTGGGAGTTCAGGCTGTGATATCAGATGGTTGGGCAAAAGGAGGAGATGGTGCAACAGATTTGGCCAGAGCAGTCAAAAAAATTGTTGAAGAGGGTCATTCTGATTTTAAACCCTTATATGATTGGAAGTCACCTGTTAAAGAAAAGATAGACAAAATTGCCAAAGAGATTTATGGAGCCGTGGCAGTGGATTATGATAAAAAAGCAAAATTGAACCTGAAAAGAATAGACCGCCTTGGTTTTAGTGACTTTGCTATTTGTATGGCGAAAACTCAGAAGTCTTTTTCTGATATCGAATCTTTAGTTGGTCGACCAGAAGGATTTACAGTAACGGTACGGGAAATTGAAATTGCGGCAGGAGCAGGGTTTATTATTCCTATTCTGGGGAAAATGATGCGAATGCCCGGTTTGCCGGCACATCCTGCCTCGGAGAATATGGATATTGATGAGAATGGAGTCATTTCTGGTCTATCTTAATCTTTTACATGTCTTTTAACATTTTTTTAAGGACTTGTTTCGTATCAAAAATTGATTTTTGGGGACTTATTAGAGGATTCAAAAAATTTTATATGAAACATTTTTTACTATCAGCATTTATTCTTGCTTTTGTTTTAACGAGTTGTGGAACGACCAAGAATACAAGTAATGATCTAGCGGTATCGACACCGATAGAAAGCAATATTGACCTTTCAAAGGTTACCACAGATAAAGTTCCGGTGCAAATTGATCCGGGAAGATTTTCAAAAGACACCATTGTATTCAGATTGCCCAGAGTGGTTCAGGGTACCTATGCTGTAAGCGATTTTGGGAGCTTTGTTGAAGACTTTAAAGCACTTGATTATGAGGGGAATGAACTAAAGTTTGAAAAGAAAGATGTCAATACCTGGGTGATTTACGAGGCAAGCAAACTGGATAAGATCAGCTATTGGGTGAATGATACTTTTGATATTGAAGGAAGTGGACAGGCCACCCCATTTTCACCGTCAGGAACGAATATAGAAGCGGATAATTATGTGCTAAATCTCCATGGTTTTGTGGGATATTTCGATGTGCTTGAATCGAATTCATATATCATCAATATTACAGCACCTGTTGATTTTGACAGAACTTCGGCACTCTTAAAAGTGGAAGAAAAAGTCAGTGAGGACGGGAAGTATGTTACGACAAGGTATAAAGCGGAACGATATTTTGACGTTACGGATAATCCTATGATGTACGGAAATCTTGATGTGGAAGAATTTCAGGTAGGAGATATCAAAATAGTTTTAAGTGTTTATTCTCCGAATGGTATTCACAGTGCCAAAACATTAAAGGAGACCATGTATAAAATGATGGAGGCGCAGAAAGCGTATTTAGGGGAAACCAACAGTACCCAACGCTATGATATATATGTCTATTTAGCAGGGAATTCCAATGGAGCACCTACTGGATTCGGAGCTTTGGAACATCATACCAGCACTGTGGTTGTAATGCCAGAGTCTATGCCTCAGGCCAGTCTTGAGAGCAGTATGATAGACATTGTTTCGCATGAGTTCTTTCATATATTGACCCCTTTATCGGTTCATTCTGAGGATGTACATTATTTTGATTATGACCAACCTACCTTTTCCGAACACCTATGGATGTACGAGGGTCTGACAGAGTATTTTGCCACTTTATTTCAGGTGAATCAGGACCTGGTGTCTGAGGATGAGTTTTATGCTAAAATACTTGAGAAGATCAGTACAGCGTCTACTTTGGATGACACCATGAGTTTTACGGAAATGAGCGTTAACATCTTAGACAAGCCTTATGCAGAGAATTATTACAACGTCTATCAGAAAGGAGCTTTGATAGGGATGTGTCTGGATATTATTATTCGAGAAGAAAGTGATGGTCAGAGAGGGATTTTATCGGTCATGAAAGAACTGGCTAATAAATATGGTGTCGATCGTCCTTTTGAAGATGATAAAATCATTGATGAGATTGTAGGAATGACATACCCATCTGTGGGTACCTTTTTCACAAATCATGTAATTGGTGGCACTCCGATAGACTATTCGCTCTATTTTGCAAAGGTCGGTTTGGGAATGAATACGGGTAGGGTTGAAACGAACTATATTCAAAATGCCGGTAAATTGATTGTTAAGGGAGATCGGGAAACCGGGGCTATAAAATTCAATGAAGGAGTACTAGACAATAGTTTTTGGAAGGAAAATGGTGTGCTACCAAATGATGTCATCAAAGAGATTAATGGCGTGACCATATCAAGAGAAAATGCCAATGCAACCTTTGGAGAGGTTTTTGGCTGGGAAGCCGGAACAGAAGTGAATGTTGTTTTAGAAAGGGATGGGGAAACTATCGTGATTGAAAAAACCTTAACACCTACCTATACAACAGGCGAAAAAATGAGTTTGAATGAGGACGCTACAGCGGCTCAAAAAGCCTTGCTACAGTCCTGGTTGAAAGGGTAAAGAGAGAAGGTAATAAAATAAAAAGGCCATATATCATCTGATATATGGCCTTTTTTCTTTGATAAGCTTGCTTTAACTCACGGTCTCTTCCAATAAACCATTGGTCTTTCTTACTGCATCAGCACTACTTTGTAATTTTTCTGATTCAGCTGCATCAAGATCGAGTTCAACAATCGATTCAATTCCGTTTCTGCCAATAATACAAGGAACTCCAATTGAAATGTCGTTAAGTCCGTATTCGCCTTCTAGAAGTGCAGAACATGGGAACATTTTTTTATGGTCACAGGCAATTGACTGAACCATTGACGAAACAGCTGCTCCAGGTGCATACCAGGCACTTGTTCCAAGCATTTTTGTCAAGGTTGCTCCACCAACTTTTGTTGCTTCAGCCACTTCATTTATTCTCTCTTCGGACAAGAATTTGCTTACAGGAACACTGTTTCTTGCAGCAAGACGTGTCAATGGAATCATTCCAGTGTCACTATGACCACCAATGACCATACCGTCAACATCAGACGCTGGGCATCCTAACGCTTCAGATAATCTGTATTTAAAACGTGCGCTGTCTAAAGCTCCACCCATCCCGATGATACGGTTTTTAGGCAAGCCTAAGGCCTTGTGCGTAAGATACGCCATGGTATCCATTGGATTACTAACAACGATGAAGATTACATTTGGAGAATGTTCTAAAACGCTGGAAGCGACAGATTTTACAATACCTGCATTGATTCCAATCAATTCCTCTCTTGTCATACCTGGTTTACGTGGAATTCCACTTGTGATTACGGCTACATCACTGTTAGCTGTTTTCGAGTAGTCATTCGTACTTCCTGTAATTAAGGTGTCAAAACCGTTTAGGGAAGCTGTTTGCATAAGGTCCATAGCTTTTCCTTCGGCATAATTTTCTTTAATGTCAACAACGACAACCTCTGAGGCGAAATCTTTAATCGCGATGTATTCGGCACAACTTGCTCCTACTGCTCCTGCACCTACTATAGTTACTTTCATGGTACTAAAATTTTATAATTAATTAAATATGTTTGTTCTAATTGTAAAGACCCAAGATCTTTTCAGCTTCTTGGGTCTTTGTTTATTATATATCAATATTTGCGTATACAGCGTGTTTTTCAATGAACTCTCTTCGAGGAGGGACATCATCTCCCATTAACATGGAGAACACCCTGTCGGCTTCCGTTCCGTTTTCAATGGATACCTGTCGCATGGTTCTGAACTCAGGATTCATGGTTGTATCCCATAATTGCTCTGCATTCATTTCACCCAGACCTTTGTATCGCTGTATGGTTCCTCCACCGAATTTCTCCATAATCGCGTCGCGGTCGGCATCCGACCATGCATATTCTTTTTTTGCTCCTTTCTTGATCAGGTACAAAGGAGGTGCTGCGATATAAATATTGCCGTTTTCAACCAATTCTCTCATATAGCGGAAAAAGAACGTAAGTATTAAAGTAGCGATATGGCTACCATCAACATCGGCATCACACATAATCACAATCTTATGGTAACGCAGCTTGCTTAAATTCAGTGCACGCGGATCTTCTTCTGTTCCAATGGTAACACCCAGAGCCGTATACATACTCTTGATCTCTTCATTTTCGAAGACTTTATGCTGCATTGCTTTTTCAACGTTCAATATTTTACCACGTAAAGGTAAGATGGCCTGGAAATTTCTATCTCGCCCTTGTTTGGCAGTTCCACCCGCCGAATCACCCTCGACTAAAAATATTTCACATCTTTCAGGATCACTCCAGGCACAGTCAGATAATTTTCCAGGAAGACCTCCTCCTGACATAACCGTCTTTCTCTGCACCATTTCTCTTGCCTTTGTGGCGGCATGTCTGGCCTGAGCCGCGAGAATTACCTTTTGAACAATCACTTTTGCATCTTCCGGGTTCTCTTCTAAATAATCGGTAAGCATTTCAGAAACTGCCTGACTAACGGCAGCACTCACTTCACGGTTACCTAATTTTGTTTTGGTCTGACCCTCAAATTGAGGTTCTGCCACTTTTACAGAAATAATCGCAGTAAGACCTTCACGAAAGTCATCACCTGCAATATCGAACTTCAGTTTGCTAAGCATTCCTGAAGATTCTGCATATTTTTTCAAGGTATGTGTTAGACCTCTTCTAAAACCTGAGAGATGAGTACCTCCCTCATGTGTATTAATATTATTTACATAAGAATGAAGATTTTCAGTGTAAGAAGTATTATACACCATGGCTACTTCAACAGGGATCCCGTTTTTTTCACCTTCCATACTGATCACATCAGCCGTTAATTGTTCTCTGGTAGCATCCAGGTAACGAACAAATTCTTTCAGCCCATCTTCACTGTAAAATACTTCATGGATGTAATTACCTTCTTCGTCTTTTGATCTTTTATCTGTAATTGAAATGGTAACACCTTGATTCAAATACGCCAATTCTCTTAGTCTGGCAGAAAGAATTTCATAGCTGTACAGAATTTCAGTCTGAAAAATAGTATCATCAGCCAAAAAAGTAACTTCGGTTCCGTTTTCTGAGGATTCTCCAATGGTTTTTACCGGATAGAGTGTTTTACCTTTCTCATATTCCTGTTGCCATATTTTTCCTTCTCTGAACACAGTGGCCGTCAAATGATTTGACAAGGCATTAACTACCGAGACTCCAACACCGTGTAGTCCACCGGATACTTTATAAGAATCTTTATCAAATTTTCCACCGGCCCCAATCTTTGTCATAACCACCTCAAGAGCAGAAACGCCTTCTTTTTTATGGGTACCAACCGGGATCCCTCTACCATTATCTCTAACGCTGATAGAGTTATTTTCATTTATAAAAACATCAATCCTGTCGCAGTGCCCGGCCATCGCTTCATCGATAGAGTTATCTACCACCTCATAGACCAAATGATGCAGTCCTCTTGAGCTCACATCTCCAATATACATGGAAGGTCTCATGCGGACATGTTCCATACCTTCTAAAGCCTGTATGCTATCTGCTGAATATTGATTTTTGTTCGTTTCTTCACTCATATTTTTTAGTTCTCTTTTTGTCTAAAAATTTATAACGTACAAATATAATAAAACCCTTAATTATAGCTGTTTTTTTGTGCTCTTAAAGCATAGAAGTTATCAACATTATTCATATAAATTTCAATGAATAAAATTGATTTTTGAATAGAGTGAAGAAATAAAAAAAACCTGTTCAGATTAACTCTAAACAGGTTCCTTTTGTTGTGCAAATTAAAATAGCTTAATATTTGTAGTATTTGCAATTGTTGATCAACTTCGAGATATCATTCCCCTCAGTCCAATATTCTAATTTGATCAACTTTTATGATAAACTAAAAGTTTATTATTGTTACTATGATATAAGTCCAAGACATAGCTTGAAATTTAAATCGTTGTAAATGTAAAAATCAAATCTGAAGAAAATCTGAAGTTTTCCTCAGAATTTGATTTTATTTAAAAAAAAGCCTGTAAAAAATGAATCTCTACAGGCTTTCTATTCAATTAAAACAGCTTAATGCTTCAAATGATTTGCCTGGTTCTATTCTTTGGGTTTCATTCCCCTCAAAACTTTGCCCTTAAACAGAACTAGCTGATATCTTCTTAGTTATTTCAGTATTCATAGCATGAATTTTTGAACTTTCTGAAATAGTTAAATAAATAACAATCAGATAACGGGACAAATGTATGTAGCGTTTCTAAAGGAAATCTGAAGATGTTTCTATTGAAATGTTAAAATTTCAATCGATTAAAAGTAGATGGAGATATTGTGCTGGTCTTCAACGTATGAGTGGGTGATTTTCCAGTCGTTATTATCGCATATTTTCTTTACGATGGCCAGACCAAGCCCAAAAGAATTGCTTGCGGTACTTTCCTTTTTAAACCTTTCAAAAAGCGCTTCAGATTCAATTTTCGGAGGAATACCTGAATTAGAAACACTTACAAATAGATTGGTTGTGAGGACTTCGATATGCCCGCCCTCTACATTGTGCTTGATGGCATTGCTGATCAAATTGGATATGATCATGTCAAAAAGCAATGGATTGGCTTCTATTTCTACCTCGAGCGTAGATTTCATGTCTACTTTCAGGTTCTTATTTTCAATAAAATCTTCAAAAATCTCTAAATGCTTATCGATGACCTGATTTACCTGAATCACTTCAACATCTTTAAATTGTCTGTTTTCAATTTTAGATAATAAAAGCAGTGTTTTATTCAGTTTTGATAACCTTTGGACAGATTGATAAATAGCCCTGATTTGAGATATTTGCCCTTCATCAAGGTTTTCTGACTGCAGTAATAGTTCAGATTTTGACTGCATAATGGCCAATGGAGTTTGCATTTCATGCGAAGCGTTTTCTGTAAATTCTTTCAGGTTGTTGAAATCTGAATTAATCTTGGTAGTCAGCTTTGACAAGGAGTTATTGAGTTCTTGAAATTCATCAATTTCTGATTCTTTCAATTCAATGGGTTTGTTATTTTCAGCGGAAAAATTCTTTAGGGTTTCCAGATTGTGATAAAAAGGAAGCCAGACCTTTCTCAAGGCAAGTGAATTCACGAAATAAACCGTAAGTATCATGATGAAAATGATGATTCCAACTGCGAGAGTGACTCCCAGAATAAAATCCTGATTTCTCATGATAGAACTTCTGGTGATAATCCGATACGTTTTTCCCTGAAGGGTCTCAACAGAGGTGAGTTGTCGGTATAATTCGTAATTCTCAATATTATTAACCACCTGATAAATAAGCGTATCTTTAAAATAGAGGGTGTCTTTTATCGGTGTTTTAGATTTGAAATCCTCTACGTCAAAAATGGGCAAGGGGTATTCGTACTTTATTTTTCTAGCAATTAATTCTTTGTCCCATAAGAGCTTTTCATCCTGTTTTTCGCTTACGATATTCTTAAGTGTGAAATAAACGATAGAACCGGAAAGTATAAAAATAATGACCGAATATATGATATGCGTTCTACGGGTTTTTTCAAATAGTTTCACAGGTAAAAGTGCTTGATCTGTTTCGGTTAATTGATTTTTACTTCAAATGTTCTCTTTAGGATTTGATCGATTATTCACCAAACTTATAGCCTAAACCATAAATGGTTTGAAGATAGTCATTTGCTCCACTTTTTTTGAGTTTTTTTCTCAGATTACGCATGTGAGTGTAAATAAAATCAAAATTATCAACCATGTCTATATTGTCTCCCCAGAGATGTTCTGCTATGGCTTCTTTGGTCAGAACCCTGTTTTTATTGGTCACAAAATATACCAATAAAAAGTACTCCTTTTTTGTCAGGTCCAAAGAGACATCATTGGCGATAGCTCTTTTGGCTACAGGATCTATTTCAATTTCTTTGAAAACGATATTATTATTGCCCTCATATTTTCTTCGTCTCAGTAAAGAATTGACTCTTGAATTCAATTCTGCAAGATGGAAGGGTTTTGTAATATAATCATCCGCCCCTAAATCGAGTCCTTTTAATCGATCATCCAATGAATCTTTTGCAGAAACAATCAAAACTCCGGTTTCCGGACTTTTCTCTTTTATAAATTTCAATAAGTCCAAGCCGTTGCCATCAGGTAAATTGATGTCCAGAATAACGACGTCATAATTATAGGATAGCAATTTATCCTCTGCTTCAAAAAAATTAGGTGCCGCCTCACATATGAAATCTTCATTCTCCAGGTAGCCACATGTGGTGTTCAGTAACTCTATCTCATCCTCTACAATCAATAGTTTCATATCTAATAATTTAGGTGGTACAAAAATAGTATATAAATGATATAGTCATACAATTAAATCTCTTTTAACAGATAATTCACAGTGAAGATTCTGATAAAAGCAGCTGAAGAAAGGCTATTTTATGCTAAAACTACCCAGATTAAAATATTTTAGGAAATTAACCGTTATTATTCATCGAATGATTACTCAATAATTGTTTGTTGCTATGAATAAGAAAATAATTACCTCAATGCTTTTGTGTGCATTGTTGTCAAGTATGATGGCTGTTGCCCAGAAATTTGACAAAATTGATGATGCACCTGTCGATATCAGTTATCTGACAACAAGAAAAGTTCCTAAACCCCTTGTAAAGGTGGTTTATGGAAGACCGCAGAAAGAATCCAATAATGTATTTGGTGAGCAGGTTCCTTTCGGGGAAATCTGGAGAACCGGTGCCAATGAAGCCACTGAAGTCAAGTTCTATACAGACATGTCCTTTGGTAGAAAGTTGGTCAAAGCCGGAACCTATGTTTTGCATACCATCCCTGGTGAGCAAGAATGGACCATCATTCTAAATAGTAATACAGATACTTGGGGATCTTACTTTTATGACGAAACCAAAGATGTTGTGCGAATCAAAATTCCTGCAAAAGAAGGGGAAGTCATCGATGTTTTTTCGATTGGATTTAAGGAGGATTTTAAAAGCACATTTATGGTGCTGGCCTGGGATGCTACCAGAATTGACATACCACTGGCCACCCAAGATGCGATTTTAGCTAAAATTTAATGACTATGAAAAGGATATGTATTTCACTGGGAATCGCTTGTGTTAGTTATTTCCTATCGTTCACAAATGCCACTGCCCAGGACTTTAAGGAACTGGATACCAGTCCGCATGATATTGTATACTTCAGAACCAATAAAATATCACCTCCGAAAATAAAAGTTTTATATGGTCGCCCTAAGAAAAATGGAAGAGAGATTTTTGGGAATGTAATTCCTTATGGATCAATTTGGAGAGTTGGCGCAAATGAAGCTACAGAAGTTGTTTTTTACAATGATGTGGTTTTTGGAGAAGATGAGGTGAAAGCCGGAACCTATGTACTATATGCAATTCCGGGACAGAATGAATGGACACTTATTTTAAGTTCCAACACAGATGTTTGGGGTACCTATGAGTACGAGTCAAAATATGATGTAGCCAGAACAACCGGAAAGGTTTCTAAAGCCGAATTCCTTGAATCTTTTTCCATTGGATTTAAAGACAAAGGGAAGCATGTAAACATGGTGCTTGCCTGGGATACTACCAGGGTAACAGCCCCCATCAAAATTCTATTGTAATTAATATACTTTCTCCCCGTTAATATAAGTTCCATTTATCTCGATATCTGGAACTTCTTTTATTGGTACCGTCATGATATCTCTATCCAGTACCACAAAATCGGCGTATTTATTGACTTCTAAAGATCCTTTTTCTTTGTCCTCAAAATTCGCATAAGCGGCCCAAATGGTCATTCCTTTCAAGGTTTCTTCTCTGTTCAGCGCATTTTTAATCTGGAATCCATTTTCTGGATATCCCTTTAAGTCCTTTCTCGATACCGCCGCATAAAAAGTCAACATCGGATTGACTTTCTCAACTGGAAAATCAGTTCCTAAAACAATTCTTCCATTCATTTCCAATAGGGATTTATAGGCATAGGCTCCCTGGATACGATCGGAACCTATTCTGTCTTCGGCCCAATACATGTCACTGGTGGCATGGGTCGGCTGAACCGACGGGATGATTTCTGTAAAATAGTCAAATTCATCCAAATCAATGACCTGAGCATGTTCGATGCGCCATCTTCTGTTTGTCTGACTTTTTAGTTCTTTGGCATAGGTTTTTAGTACATAGGAATTGGCTGAATCACCGATGGCATGCGTGTTCATTTGGAATTCAGACCTGGCTAGTTTCTTCGCAATTAAGGAAAGATCCTCCAAGCTCGTTACCATAGTCCCATAATGGCCTTCTCTGTCGCTGTAGGGTTTTTTCAAAGTAGCACCCCTTGAACCAAGTGCTCCATCGGCGTAAACTTTAAATGATCTGATATGTAACCTGTCAGTTTTTGAAATACCTTTTTCAAGATAGTAATCGAGGTTTTCAGGGCTCATGCTGATCATGGCATACACCTTCATTTTTAGTTCATCGATTTGTTGGAGGCTATCAATTAATTCAACAGTCTCTTTGTTCAAGCCCGCATCGGTAACCGTTGTAAGTCCCAGTTTTAAACAATGAGTTTCAGCATCTTTTAAGGCCGCAATTCTGCTGTCAAGGCTCGGTTTTGGAATTACGCTCCAAACCAGACCCATCGCATTATCAACTAAAATACCGGTGATACGACCATCTTTTTTTACAATTTCACCACCCGTAATTGTTGTACTATTGTTGATTCCCGCCAGGTCCAAAGCCGCCTGATTCACCCATAACGCATGACCATCAATTCTGGATAAGGCCACGGGTGTGGATGGGTAAAGTTTATCAAGTTCTTTCTTGGTCGGGTAGGCTTTTTCTTCCCAGTCATTTTGATCCCAGCCACGACCGGTAATAAAACCGGCATTTTTCTTTTTTTGAAACGCTTTAATTCGGTCAAATATATCTTTCTTTCCGGTGGTTCCGGTCAGATCTACAGTTTGCATAAACATTCCCAGATTATTAAAATGGCAATGTCCGTCAATTAATCCCGGGACAATCGTCGCTCCATCCAGATCCATGGTGTTTTCCGATTGGTAGTGGTCGTTAATTTCTTCTGAAGTCCCGATGGCAACGATGCGTCCATCCTTTACAGCAAAAGCCTCAGCTTTTGGGGCAGTTTCATTTACAGTGTAAATATTGGCATTGGTGATGATGAGGTCTGAAAGTTCTTTTTCTTGAGCACAGGCAAGAAGCACAAAAGTACTCATCAAGTATATGAGGGGCTTATACATGAGATCGTTTTAGTAGAATTTAAAAAGGTAAAGATATAAAAATTAAGATATAACAAGTGCTTTGTGCTTTCCTTCTTTAAGTGTAACTTTGCCCACTTGAAAATAAAAGATTTTAAACGCGACTATTTATAGGTATAAGTTTTTTGTTCTCAAGTGGTTGTGAAGAAAAAGTGAATTGTATAAAATTAGATTTTCTATTAGAAAAAGAAGGTCAAATCAGCATAAAAAGAATGAAGTATTATTTCAACGAAATAGAAGCTAAGTGGCAAAAGTATTGGAGTGAAAATCAAACGTTCAAAGCCGATAATGAGAGTGATAAAGAAAAGTTTTATGTACTTGATATGTTTCCTTATCCCAGTGGTGCAGGATTACATGTCGGTCACCCTTTAGGATATATT
>NZ_JBPCUJ010000119.1:0-44408 GCF_051011215.1 Lutimonas sp. | reverse complement strand
AGGTAGTCAGTAATATTCAGGAGATAAAGTCAAGAAAGGCAAAAATTATTGCCATTGTAACGGAAGGAGATGTTACTGTGCGTGACATCGCAGATCATGTGATTGAAATACCTGAAACTGAGGAAGCTTTTTCACCTTTGTTGACCACCATACCCTTACAATTATTATCCTATCATATTGCGGTGATGAGGAATTGTAACGTAGATCAGCCAAGAAATTTAGCAAAGTCCGTGACGGTAGAATAAGCCTTCTATAAGGTGCTTATTTCGAGATATAAAAGAGGTGGTTTTTACTGTAGGAGTAAAAATTATCTCTTTTTTTGTTTCAACACCCTTTACCAATAACTGCAGTTCTACCCTTAGGTTAGTAATTGAAAGAGTGGTTATTTCCCATTAAAAGTATTCATGGTGTTGGCAATCCCAGCCATGGCAAAAGAAGAAATCGCTTTTGTGGATTTTTCTATTCGTTCTATAAGAATTTCCTGTTCTTCTTCATTCCATTTGCCCAGTACATAATCTACCTGTCGACCTTTACCGTATTCACTTCCAATACCAAACCTAAGACGGGCATAGTTTTGAGTCTGTAACAACTCATTGATATTTGTCAAACCATTATGACCACCGGCACTTCCTTTGGCTTTTAACCGTAAAGTACCAAAAGGAAGGTTCAGATCATCGGTTACTACCAATACATTTTCCAATGGAATATTCTCAATTTTTTGCCAGTACTTAAGCGCTTTTCCGCTCAGGTTCATAAAAGTATTGGGTTTTAAAAGAATGAAGGTTCTGCCCTTATATTTAAATCGAGAGATGTCACCTAATTTTTTTGTTTCAAAGGTGATTTGCTCCTTTTCAGCAAGAGCATCCAATATGCTAAAACCAATATTGTGTCTTGTATGATGATATTTTTCTCCAATATTACCAAGACCTACAATTAAGAATTTTTTCATGTCCGGTACAATCTTATTATTTGATTTAAAAGCAAAGGCTAGCTTTTGTAAGAAATTCATATGTAAATATAAAAAAAAGCTTTCCGATATTCGGAAAGCTTTTTTTAAAGATTGATAAAGTTATATTTATTCAGCAGCAGGTGCAGCTTCAGCACTTGCTTCTCCTTCAGCTCCTTCAGCTCCTTCTTCTCCTTCTTCTCCTTCTTCTTCATCAGCAGCTACGGCTAAACGAGAAACTCTTACCTGAGCTACTACCGTATGGTCAGGGTGAAGAATTGTATAATCTCCAGTTGAAAGATCTGCAACACTTAATTTATCTCCAATATTTAATTCAGAAATATCAGCATTGATAAAATCAGGAAGTTTTGCAGGAATTGCTCTAACTTTTAACGTTCTAAATGGATTACGTAAGTTTCCACCTAACAATACACCTGGTGCATTTCCAGTAAGTCTCAATGGAATGTCCATAGTTACTTCTTTATCCTCTGATAATTCATAAAAATCTATATGAAGAATTTTATCTGATACAGGGTGGAATTGAATGTCTTGTAAGATAGCTTTGAACTTTTCACCACTTTCAAGCTCAATCGATGCAGTATATACGTTTGGAGTATATACCAATTTGCTAAACGACAGCTCTTCTGCCGAAAAATGCAATGCCTGGTCTCCTCCGTATAATACGCAAGGAACCTTTCCAGCATTACGTAGGGCTTTGGTAGATACCTTACCCACGCTTTCTCTTTTAGATCCTTTGATTGAAATCGATTTCATTTTATATATTTATTTAGTTTACATTATAAATTTACCGCTGATGGATGTGTTGGACTGAACCATCTTCATCACGTCTGCAAATAAAGGGGCGCAAGATACAACTTTTATCTTAGAACTTTGCTTTTTTAGTGGTATAGTATCTGTAACGATAAGTTCCTCTAAACCAGAGCTTTCTATTCTTTCATAAGCAGGACCGGAAAGAATTGCATGCGTTGTAAGTGCTCTGACGCTTATTGCGCCGCGTTCCATCATAATATCAGCAGCTTTTGTGAGCGTTCCGGCAGTGTCGACCATGTCATCAACAAGGATGATATTTCTTCCATCAACATTACCAATAACTTCCATTGTATCTATCACGTTTGCTTTTTTTCGCTGCTTGTAGCAAATAACTACTTCACACTTTAGGTATTTAGAATAAGCATAAGCTCGTTTTGATCCACCCATATCCGGAGAAGCAATGGTAATATTATCTAAATTCATGGCTTCAACATGAGGCAATAAAATGGTGGATGCAAATAAATGATCTACCGGGACTTCAAAGAAACCTTGAATCTGATCGGCATGTAAATCCATGGTCATAATTCTGGTAGCACCAGCTGCCTGAAGAATTTTTGCCACCATTTTAGCTGCGATCGGCACCCTTGGCTGGTCTTTTCTATCCTGACGAGCCCACCCAAAATAAGGCATCACAGCTGTAATATGTCTTGCTGATGCTCTTTTAGCAGCATCGATCATTAACAGCATCTCCATTAAATTATCATTTGGAGGATTGGTGGAACCAATTAAGAAAATTCTTCTTCCCCTGATAGATTCCTCAAAACATACCTGGAATTCACCATCACTGTACATTGTTTTTCTAACATTGCCAAGTTCCATACCATAAGCCTTTGCAATATTTTTAGCTAATTCCTGGCTTTGAGAAGAAGCAAAAATTTTTGGACTCAGTGATTCTGATATCATAAAGAATTGTTTTTAAGGATTTTGTATTTATTATTGCGTGTGCAAAATTAATTAATTATTTTGATTATTCGATAGATATTGAAGCTGAAATATTGCGTTAAATTTCAGTTTAAATACCTTAGAAAAAAGAATGCAATTTTCAACAAAAAGATTATATTTGCATCCCAATTTAAAGAAAAACAGCTCTTTTTAATTGGACTACCGGAAATGCCTTGGTGGCGGAATTGGTAGACGCGCTGGATTCAAAATCCAGTGATAGCAATATCGTGCCGGTTCGATCCCGGCCCAAGGTACAAAAGCCTATAAATTGGCTGATCGTTAGTAAAATCAGTGCTTAGAGAAAATTTTTTAAGCACTTTTTTTATGCCTAGAATTTTAATCTGTCGAGTAAATCTGTGATAAATATCCAAATACATTTAAACCAAAGAATAGAAGTGCCCAGCTCAATCTACATTCCTTTAATCCGGTGTTGGAATTGAATTTTAATTGTTTGACTTATTAAGTGAAAAACGTTTATATATATTATCAGATAAAATACTATGATTTGTTCTTCAAAATCCCATTAATTTTGTCATCAAACTAGGTGAGATAAGAGAGATAATCTCCGTATAATTAAAGATAAGAAAGTTTAATTACGAGAGATTTTATGGGTAATTCAGATGTTTGATTTTCCGGCAGTGAACCCTCATTGTCATGGATCAAATAGTTAGAACCACACATCCCTTATTTCCACCCTTTTCAATAAGTTGATGGGCCTTGGCAATATCATCCAAAGTAAAAGATTTGGCCAATCGATGATTCAATTGATTTGAGGATAAATATTTCGTGATGTCTTTCATAGCCGCTATTTTAGCGGCCATTGGCATTTCATAAACTAAAATAAGTCGAATGGTCAGATCCATGAACATCATCCTTACGAAGGGAATGGATGGGTTCATGTTGGTCATTGAAGAATAACTGGCTATTACCCCACTGGTTTTTATGATATCGAGTACAGGCAGAAGATTAGCGGCAAAATCTCCCTCTACAACACGATCAACTTTTGCGCCTTTGGTGAACTCCAAAATTTCTTTATTAACTTCTGATGAGGGATGGTCTACCACATGGTCGGCACCCGCCTTGATACACTCAGCTTTACTCGAATCACTTGAGGCGGTTGCGATCACATTGGCACCAAAAAGCTTTGCCCATTGAATTGCATAATAACCAACCCTTCCGGAACCTCCAGTAATTAATATATTTTTACCGTTTACATCCCCATCTGAGAGAACAGCACGATGAGCCGTCATAGCAGGGATACCCATCATGGCACCAATTTCATAACTGACATTTTCAGTTAAAGTCACGGCTTGATCATTTGGTAAACAGATATATTCAGCGGCAGTCCCTTCTTGTCTTCCATATTGTCCGTTCCAGACCCATACTCTTTCTCCAATTCTATCAATCGAAACTCCTGGTCCGACAGCTTCAATAACACCGGCTCCATCGCTATGAGGGATAACAGGTCCGGAATCCAAAAGAGAAGGATTGGCGCCGTTTCTTTTTTTTGTGTCAGAAGGATTTACTCCAGATGCAAATATTCTGATTTTTACTTCTCCTGATTTTGGTTCTGGATTTTTCCAGTTTCCCACTTCTAATACTCCTGCTGGAGTTCCAAATGATTTATACCAAGCTGCTTTCATATATATTTTGTTTAAATTTCTGTTGATAGTCCCTCTGTATGTCCGTCTAAGCCGAGTGCCTGACCCGAAATATAGCGACCCATATCAGAGGACAGGTAAAGACACATGTTTGCGATATCATCAGCGCCAACAAAGGTTTTTAAGGAAACCTGTCTTACATAGGATTCTTTAATTTCTTCTATAGTTTTTTTTTGTTCATCTGCATCTGCTCGGATTACCCGATCTATTCGATCTCCTTTAACGCTTCCTGGGCAGATTGCATTTACCCTGATTTTGTCTTTGCCCAATTCCATAGCAAGAGTTTTGGTCATGCCTATGGTGGCCCATTTGGCTGTGGTATAGGCTGAGCGATATGGAAAGCCAAAAAAAGCCGCATTTGATGCTAAATTTATTATTGATCCTGATTTAGATTTTCTGAGCAAGGGAATGGCCTCTTTACAACAATAGAACATGCCATTAATATTTACATCAATGGTATGAGCCCATTCTTTAGGTTTGATATTGTCAAGTAAGGCTGTTGGTCCTGCAATACCTGCCCCATTGATCAAAACATCTAGTTTGTTAATTCTTTTTGAAACTTTTTTGAAAAATGCATTGACCTGCTCGTATTTTGAGACATCCGCTTTTTCGATAAAAACCGTAGGTAGTTCTGATTTGAATTCTTCGATTAGTTTGGATGAAATATCACATACAAAGACGTTGGCATTTTCTTTGACAAAAGCTCTTGCAATTTCGCGACCTATTCCCGAAGCCCCTGCAATAATAACTACATTTATATGTTCCTTAAAAAATTTCATAGGTTTTTAGGTTTTATTATTTGACTTATGGTCTTCTTTCAGCATTTTCACCAATGAGACCCCCATCATTACTCCAACGAATAATAGAGGAAGTGAAACGATGATGGTTGTAGACAAAATTACTTTCAGCCCACCATCTACAAAGAGCAAGGTTATTGGCAAAACGCCAAGTGAAAGTGCCCAAAACAGGCGATTCCATCTCGCCGGGTTCTGACCGGCTTTCAATTTTTTGGTACTTACTGAGGCAAGACTGTAGGAGGCTGAATCATAAGTAGTGGCTAAAAAAATCAGTGCTATTAAGACAAAAATGGTCAGAGTCAGTTTTCCAAAAGGAAGAGAGGTCATTATCACACTTATTGCATCGGCGGCTTCCCTGCTGCCTTGTTCCATTAATCCTGTGATATTAAGTATCTCATTGAGCTCAAGATATAGCCCGTAATTTCCAAATACGATAAAGAACCCCCAGGCACCCAGACTCCCAAAAATGAGCATCCCCATTATGATCTGTTTGATTGAGCGACCTCTGGAAATCCTTGTGACAAATATTCCTACAAACGGAGCATAGGCTACCCACCAGGCCCAATAGAAGATGGTCCAGTTTTCTACAAAACCGGAATTTCTGATTGGATCTGTCCAGAGATTCATTCGGATAAAATTCTGAAGTACCAATCCAATACTATTGGTGCCAACCTTAAGAATAAAAATTGTCGGCCCAACGGCTAAAACGAAAAATAGTAGCACAAATGCTAAAAAGACATTGAAATCTGATAGTTTTTTGAATCCCTTTTTTAAGCCTAGAAAAGAACTAGTACCAAAAATAGCAATTGATATAAGCACAACACTTACTTCTAGAGTGTAATTATGTGATATGTTGAGCAATTTTGCTATTCCACCGGCTATCATTGGTGAAGACAAACCAAGTGAGGTACCTGTTCCTCCAATGAGGTTAATCATAAAAAGAAAATCAATGAATCTTCCTCTGGAACTATTGACTCCCTTTGGTAAAAAAGGTAGTAGGGAAGTGCTTAATCTCAAATAGGGAATTTTTCTTACATAATAAGGATACGCGATTGCGATGGTCGGAAGGCAATAGATGGCCCATGCACTGGGCCCCCAATGGAAAAGTCCATAACTGCTGGCCCATTCTGTGGCCTCTACCCCTTTGGATTCAAGTCCGTAAGGAGGGGAATTAAGATAATAGCCCCATTCTAAAACAGCCCAATAAAGCAAACCTGCTCCAACTCCCGCACAAAACAACATACCAACCCAACTTCGAGTATTGAATTCGGGCTTGTCAAAAGTATCGCCTAATCTAATTTTTCCAAACTTGCTTGTGGCAAGCCAAATTAAAAATAGTAGGGCCCCGAATCCGTACCACAAATAAACCACACCAAAGGTCTGCGTAATCTTATCATAGAGTGAGGTAATGTAATGGGCGGAGTAATCTTTAAATGAAAGTATTGGAATGCATAAAAGCAAGATAGTACCGAATGTAGTAATAAACATTAACCAATCTATTTTTATTTGTTTATCGCGCTTCGGTTCCATTTAGCCAAATTTAATGACAAGTCGATTCCCATTGCGGGATATATCGTTCAATTTTAAGGGGTTGTTTATTCAAAACACGTAAATCGGAAGAAGGTAGGTAAGACAAGTGATTTTGGGGCTCGCTTTCTTTTTGGGCCAAAGCAAAGCGATTATGATGTTATTTTCAAATGTAGCACGAAGGGAACATTGCTGTAAAGAATGGATAGCAAATATCCGGTTCTTTTTTTTATGGAATAATAAAATAGAATTGTATTTTCGTTGGTAAAATTACGATGGTTCAGAATTAATGAATAGTTTTCTTCAAGAATTCCCGGTTTGGAAAAAGGTGGTTTTTGTAACTTTTTTTGGACTCCTGTTGAGTTGGATGCCAGCCTCTGTCTATGCACATCATATTATAAAAGGAAATGTAAGCGATAAGGCTAGTGGTTCGCCGCTGTCAGGTGCAAGTGTTACCATCAAAAACAGTACGGAAGGTACCATCACAGATGAATGGGGAAATTTCACCTTGGGTACTGAACAAGAAGAAGGAATACTCATTATTTCATTCCTTGGATTCGATGCTCAGGAAATTAGCTTTAGTTCCCATTCAGGATTGATCAATGTGCTAATGGAAGCAGACGCTATTGATCTTGAAGATGTTTTTATAAACGGATCTCATATCACACCTTTGTCAATTGCCCAGATCGATGTAAACATTCGAAGTGTCAACTCTTCACAGGATGTCCTTCGGGTGGTGCCCGGCTTGTTTATTGCCCAACATGCGGGTGGTGGGAAATCAGAACAGATATTTCTTAGGGGCTTTGATGCTGATCATGGAACGGATGTAAATATTTCCGTTGATGGTATGGCCGTGAATATGGTGTCTCAGGCACATGGGCAAGGCTATGCGGATCTTCATTGGGTAATTCCTGAATTGGTACATAATGTTGAATTTGGAAAAGGAACCTATTATGCGGAACGTGGCGATTTTGCAACGGCGGGATATGTTGAATTTAAAACCTTGGGTTTTCTTGATAAAAACAGCGTAAAAGTAGAAGTGGGACAGTACAACACCTTTCGAACGGTAGGCATGTTCAATCTGTTGAATGAAAACGTTCGGGAGAAAAGAAATGCTTTTGTAGCAATGGAATATTTTACAACCGACGGGGCATTTGATAATCCTCAAAACTTAAACCGCTTTAATTTTTTTACCCGTTATAATGAGGCTATTAATGAAAATAATATGATGAGTATTACTGCCTCCATGTTTACTAGTAGTTGGGATCAATCCGGACAAATCCCTCAATCTTTGGTTGAAGAAGGAAGTTTGTCCAGGTGGGGTTCCCTCGATCCTACCGAAGGTGGTTCAACCTCTCGATTTAATCTCTCGGCGAAGTTAAAGACAACATTGAATAATAATGCGTCCCTCAGCAATCAACTCTATTTCACACGTTACAATTTTGATTTGTATTCGAATTTTACCTTCTTCCTGAACGATTCGATAAACGGAGATCAAATCAGACAGAAAGAAAGTCGAAATCTGTTAGGTTATAACGGTGCTTATAAAAAATCAATCATTCTTGCTGAAGAAAATGTGATAGATGCTGAATTAGGAGGAGGTTTCAGATTGGATGACATTAATGACAGCCAGTTGCTTCAGACCAAAAAGAGATTTGAGGTGCTGGACACAACCAATTATGGTGATATTGACGAACAGAACCTTCATGTATTTGGAAAAATTTCATGGCAGAAGAAAAAATGGTTGGTGAACGTGGGGCTGCGAGCTGACGCCTTTCATTTTTCATATCTGGACAAAACGGAAGTCGATACTAATAAGAGTAGCAAAACACAGGCTACGGTTAGTCCTAAATTAAATTTGGCATTTAATGCCACCAAAAGTTTTCAATTGTACTTTAAACTTGGTCAGGGGTTTCATTCCAACGATGCTCGTGTGGTTACAAGAAATGATAGTTTACCTACCTTGGCAAAAGCTCAGGGAGCTGACCTAGGAGTCATCTGGAAGCCTTCTCCGCGCGTTATTCTCAATGCGGCAATATGGCAAATGAACCTTGAATCCGAAATGGTTTGGTCTGGTGATGCAGGAACCTGGGAGCCCAGTGGAAGAACCAGACGGGAAGGAGTCGATTTCAGTCTGCGCTGGCAGCTTATTGACTGGTTGTTTTTTGACACAGATATCAATTATTCCTTAGGTCGGTTTATCGATGAACCTCAGGGCTCTGATTATATCCCATTGGCACCGGAGTGGACTTCCACAGGAGGATTTACTGTCAATTCAATTCAAAATTGGTCTGGTTCAATTCGATATCGTTTTATAAGTGATCGACCGGCAGACGAAATTAATTCTGTTACAGCTTTAGGCTATACTGTTTTTGATACAAATATTAATTACTCTTACAAGCAATGGTCTTTTGGTATTTCTGTAGAAAACCTTTTTAATACAGAATGGAATGAAGCGCAGTTTGCAGGCGATTACAGGGTGAGTCAAACCTCAGAACCAGAATATGGACTTACATTTACTCCGGGAACTCCTTTTTACCTAAAAGGAAGTGTTCGATTTCAGTTTTAAATAGTGTGAATACTTTTCAAACGCAACCGGAAGATCAGGTGCGAAAAGCAAGGCATATCATTCCCGTCCACAAACATAACATCCAATGGAACAGAAACTATCTACTTTTTAATACATTAAGAATTGCCTGTCACAAGCCAATAGATCTATTTAGACCAAGCTTAATAGGCCTTGTTTCCTTCAAAAAACTCCAGATAACTATTGAGGTTTTTATATTCTCCTGATTCGGAAATCAATTTGATAGCGATATTCCTTTCTTCAGCCTTGATAATGAAGTCATCGAGAATTTCAACAATATCATGGTCCAGATAAACTGTTTTTCTTACATCTAAAACCAATTCGGAATCATTTGGAAGGTTTTCTAATTCCACAAGGATGGCACCCTTATTAAAGAATGTAACTTCTTCGGCAAGAGTCATTTTAATAACGCCATCATCCACGTCCTCTCCTTTTTTATGTAGAAAGTGACTGTTTTTGTAACTTTTGAATAAGATAACGATGATTCCGGTAAGTAAACCCATTCCAATTCCCACAAGTAAATCTGTAAAGACAATACCTAAAACAGTAATCATAAAAGGAACAAATTGCTTTCTTCCCAATTTATACATTTTCAAAAAGGTCGCAGGTTGTGCCAATTTATAACCTACGACTAAAAGAACTGCTGCCAAAACAGACAAGGGAATTAAATTCAAAACCTGGGGTATAATTAATACAGAAAGTAACAATAGGATCCCATGCATGATGGTAGAGAATTTACTGCTACCACCTGATTGAATATTGGCAGAACTTCGAACAATCACCTGTGTAATTGGAAGGCCACCGATCATGCCCGACACAATATTACCCGCTCCCTGAGCGAATAATTCACGATTGGTGGGTGTCACGTTTTTTGCAGGATCCAGCTTGTCAGTAGCTTCGACACTTAACAAGGTCTCTAAACTTGCCACCAAGGCAATGGTAAAAGCTACCACCCAAATTTCTGTATTCCCAATGGCTCCAAAGTTCGGTTTGGTAAATACACCCAAAAAGGCCGTGAGATCTTCGGATACAGGCACCTGAACCAGGTGATCTTCCGTAATTCCAAATACAGGATGATCTTTTGTAAGTACAAAGAAAATTATGCCTGCTACTACGGCAACAAAGGGGCCTTGAATCAATTGGAATATTTTTCCTTTTTTAGAGAGTACTTTATCCCAAAAAAGTAATATGGCGAGCCCAATAATTCCAATTAAGGCACTTCCGGGTCGGATATGATTTATGGTGTTAAAAATAGCTGTGAAAGTGTTTTCACCATCAGCTTCCATAAAAGTTAAATCTCCTTGATAATCGCTGTCATAACCAAAGAAATGCGGTATTTGCTTTAAAACAATAATAATTCCAATGGCTGTTAGCATTCCTTTGATGACTGAAGATGGGAAATAATAACCAATGACACCCGCTTTTAAAAAACCCAGAATAATTTGAAAAATGCCTGCTAATACAACTGCGACTAAAAAGTTTTCAAATCCACCTAAGGTGCCTATAGCAGTTAGCACGATAGCGGCCAAGCCTGCCGCTGGCCCACTGACTCCAATTTTAGATCCACTTAAAGCACCTACCAGTATACCGCCTATAATTCCCGCAATGACACCTGAAAATAAGGGAGCTCCACTGGCCAGGGCTACACCAAGACATAAAGGAAGGGCTACAAAAAATACGACGATACTTGCGGGGAAATCGCTCTTAATTTGAGAGATAATGTTGGTTTTCATCTTTTTAGATTAGGTTTAGTTTTTTTAAAAATACAAAAGCTTGAGACATTTTACCAATCAAATCTTCACTTTGTCGTCAAAATATATGCAGTTTCGGCTTATTCTCTATTTTTTTTTCATTTCAATTAGGGTTTTACCGGTCTTTCTTCCCTTGTATAGATAGAAGCAATTATTAACCTTTAAATATTTATAAAATGAAAACAATTAAGAAATTATTCCTAAGTCTAAGCTTGATCATATCAGTATCATTTATGTTCACATCTTGCGGAACTACCAAAACAGCTGACGGTGCCATAGGTGGTGCTATTGTTGGTGGACTTGTTGGTGGTTGGGACGGGGCTGCAACCGGAGCACTAGTAGGTGGAGGTGTCGGCTTGATGGCCGATTCAGCTGACAATCAAAAAGTGAAACAGAATCAAAAGGAAAGAGAGTTGAGAATGATGGAAGAGGCCAATAGAAAACCTGAACCACAACCACAACCAAAGCTGCAACCAATAGCTACGTCCAAGAATTCAAATAAGTTAAGTGGAAGTACCTGGAAGGTCATCAGCGCGGTTGACGAAACAAAGAGCGAAAATGATTTTGCCTCATGGATTATTAGCTTCCAATCAGATAAAAAAGCCACGACTATTGTAATGAATAAAAATGGTGAAAGCGAGACCTTTAGTGAAACGTATACCATTGTTGATGATGTCATCATTTTTACAGGTAACGACTATGTAACCAATGCAAAGTTCACTGTTGTTGACAATCAAATGATCATTGTTACCGATACTGCCAGAGTCGTTCTGCAAGAAGTGTAGCAGGCAACCTGACTTAAAATAAACACCCTAAAAATTGATATCGCAGCAATGCATCTCATTTTTAGGGTGATTTTTATGAACATGACATCACAGAAATTTGCTAAAATTATTACAGCTTCTTTCTGTACGTTTCAAGTTTCAGCCAAATATCAACGAATTCCTGAAAGCCGTCCTCATCCAATCCTGTATTCACAAAAATTAATTGCCCGGCTTTGGATTCAGCATTAAAGAACATGAGTGTGGTAACTCCTGGATCTCCTCCTGAATGACCAATATTTCCGATCGCTGAAAATCCCATAAAAACACCCATATTGTATTCGTCGTTGTAATCGTTATCAGGATTTCGCTCGTCAAAATGCGAATCAGAAAGTTGTTGCTTAAACAACTCCTGATAGCTTTGAGGAGAAAGAATAGTGCCATTCCCGGAATATCCTTTGATCAGCTCCGTAAGGTACAAGGCCAGATCGTGGACAGAAGTAATTAATCCACCATCCGGATAAGTAATCAGTTTATAGTAGGGCAATGCCTGGTCAATATTTTCATACATTACCGTATGCTTTTCCATATTGATTTCGTCAAAAGACCAACCCGAGGAAGACATGTGAAGGGGTTCCAATATGTGTTTTTTAGAGAATTGACCATAATCTTGTCCTGTCGCTAATTCAAGAACATATGCCGCTAAAGTGGCTCCAACATTAGAATACTCAAACTTAGCTCCTGGTGGTGCCTTTAAAAATCCTTTTTTGGTATACCATTCTCCCTCAGGATCAAGACATTTCTGTAAAAATTCGCCCATTGAGGTATAGGCTTCCGGCGGATTAAAGTTTTCAGGTCTTTTCGTTTTAGCTAATTGACCATCATTTAAACTTTCCTTTAAAACATAGGATTTTTGATCATAGTATTTAGAGTCCTGAATACTCGATGTATGAGTGCTCAGCTGTCTGATGGTAATTGGCACTTCCGAATGATATGGGTTTTTAACCGTAAATGGTAAGTATTTATTGATGGGATCATCCAGATGGAGTTTCCCCATCTCTTGTGCTTTTAGCAGCGCAAGGCCGAGAAAGGTTTTTGATATGGACGCAATATTTTGAATAGATTCACTGGTATACGGAACTTTTAACCCTTTATCAGCAAGGCCAAATCCCTTTTCATAAATAGTACCTTTTTCATCCACGATTGCAACACCTATTCCATTGATGTGGTCTCGTTTTGTTATTGTTTCTAATTCCAGGCTAAGCGAATCTGAATTGATTCTTTCAGAAGAAGCTTGCCCAAAGCATAATATAGAGAAAAACAACATCGTTAGTCCACAAACTTTATTTTGAATTGATAAATGGGTCATAATCAAGTGAATATTTTGGGAAGTCTAATATAATTCATTTAGAACAATTAAAGTTCAGCGAGCATACATCGATAATTTTGTTTCAGAAGAGCGTGTCTAGATTCAAAACATGTATTGAGGAGCGGTGTTTTGACTTGATTTTGGGAGTAAATATTGTTCGAAAAGCAAAGAAATCTGAAAAAAGTACAGTAACTTTAAAGGACGATTAAATTGTTGCTTATGCTTTTCTCTAAAGATAAATTACAAGAAATTGTTGCCGCACTGAATTCCATCATTGAGACCATGTATGAATTTGAAGATAAATTCGAATCTCAAATTAAAAATGTTCATCCAAATTATTCATATAGCGCACAGAACCTGGTTCATTATCTGGCCATGCGCTCTTTTAATATCAATGTTTTTCAGCAAAAGCTTGAGGATATTGGATTACCTGTTTCACTAGAATCCCAGGATAATATATTAGTTAGTTTACTGAATCTGAGAACCATTGTTTACAGTCTTCTAGATTATCAATTGTTTGATGAAAAAAAAGACCTACTTACTAATAAAGAGGTTGAGAAAATTCTTGATGATAATTCCAAGGCGCTAATAGGAAACATCAAAAATAAGAGAAAGACAGCTATAATGGTTACCCAACCAACTGAGGCGGCAACCAATGAAAGTTTTATTAGCTCTCTCTTAAAACAGGGAATGGATTGCGTTAGAATCAATTGTGCCCATGATGATGCACTTATCTGGAAGCAGATAATAGATCGTGTGAGGGAGAATGAAACCGATTGTAAAGTCATGATGGATCTAGGTGGTCCAAAACTCAGAACCGGTAAAATGAAACCCGGGCCCAAGGTAATTCATATCAAGCCAAAGAAAAACGTCATCGGTCAGGTAATAGAGCCTGCCAAAATTTGGCTCGCTCCTTATGGTATTATGCCTCCAAAAGGCAAAGAGTTTGATGTTGTTATTCCTGTGAATAAAAAATGGCTCAGAAAAACCAAGAAAGGATCTTATATCATCTTTAGAGATTCACGTCATAAAAAGTGTAGCATTTATATCGATAAAAAAGAGGAAAATGGACGATGGGCTTCTTGCAGTAATTCTGCCTTTGTAACCCCCGATACCTTACTCAATGTATTTTTGGAGAAGAAATCCAGAAGAGAGATTCATACACTGCAGGAAATGCTGCCTCTTGATGAGGTTATATTTTTATTTGAAGGCGATCTATTAAGGTTGGATAAAAAAGCAATCCCTGGAGAACCGGCCATTTATGATGAAGAGGGCAACCTAAATGAAATGGCTCATATATCCTGCACTTTACCAGAAATTTTTGATCATGTAAAACCAAAGGAACAGATCTATTTTAATGATGGAAAAATTGAAGGAATTGTAAAAGAAGTTCATTCTGATGATATAATTATTGAAATTACTTATGCCAAAAAGAAGGGAAGTAAATTAAAAGCCGATAAGGGCATCAATTTGCCAAATAGTGTTTTAGGTATAAGAGGTTTGACTATGAAAGATAAGAAAGATCTAAAATTTGTCACGCATCATGCCGATGTGGTAAATTTCTCCTTTGTCAATAACAAGGAAGATGTTTCAGAATTACTACATGAGCTGGATATTTTAAAGGCAGATCTTGGAATTATTTTGAAGATTGAAACGAAAGATGGCTATAAAAATTTACCAGGTATTTTGTTAAAAGCAATGGAGAATTATCCGGTAGGGGTTATGATTGCACGGGGAGATCTGGCCATAGAAACAGGCTGGAAAAATTTTGCTATAATTCAGGAAGAGATGTTACAGCTCTGCGAAGCAGCACATGTTCCGGTTATCTGGGCGACACAGGTATTAGAGAATCTGGCAAAGAAAGGCATTCCAACCAGAGCCGAAATAACGGATATTGCGATGGCACAACGTGCTGATTGTGTGATGCTGAATAAAGGAGTTTATATCGCTAAGGCCGTTAGGATGTTAGATAAAGTGATTCGAAAAATGCAGAGAATTCAGAAAGGAAAAATCACGATATTACCCAAGTTGGAGTTTTCTGAAGATGTTCACTAATATAACAGGATTATCTATTCTGCGGTTGAATCCTTTAATAAGGTGATCGTATCACTTTCTATGTTGCCTTTTTCGAAACGGATCATTCGGTAGCCAAATTCAGAAGCATCAACTTCAATTGCATCAGCCTTCTTAAGCACCTGAAATGAGGAACTATGTGTTATTATCTGGCGAATGTTTTTAAATTTCTCCTCATGATTCATATGATAATGCCCGCAGAATATCGTAATATCCTTTTCCGAATCTAACAATAACTCTATCAGCACGTCTCGGTTGAGTAGCGGATGTTTTCGATCAATAGGGGTCGCTACTTTCAGGATGGGATGATGCGTAAAAATAACAATTTTAGATGCTGTTTTAATTTCATTCGCCAACCAGTGTAATTGATCCTCTTCTATTTTTTTAGATGAGGAGTCTAAATAAATAAGTTTATGGGATGCATTTTTTTCGGAATAAAAAAGTGATTCGGTATTCTGGCCTCTACTGTAATAGTTTGAAACTTCAGAATAAGCATCGTGATTTCCTAAAAGTACTTTTATATCAAATCCTTTCAAAGTGTTAAAAAACCACTCATAAGCACTTGCAGCTCCAATGTCTCCGCCAATGATAACCTCATCAATAGTGCGCATGCGAATATCTTTCAGGATGCGTTCCCAGTTTTTTCTTGAATCGACACCATAGCGTACCGGATTTTTTTCATCCAGATGAATATCACATATAAAAGCGACTTTTTTCATAGGTCGTTATTAGTTATTCAGGTTTAATCTGCACGGTTTTTTTAAGTTTAGAAACGTCGAATTTCTTTTCTTGGATTCTGTTTACTACTTCCGCATAAATTTTTGCATCCATTTCCGGAGTTCTGCTAAGGATCCATAGATAATCTCTGTCAGGATGACCGACTACTGCAAAGCTATAATCGTCGGCTAAATCTATAATCCAGTATTTTCCTTTGAAAGGCCAGAAAAACTGGACTTTTAATTTGGAATTTCCACTGTTTGCGTCGACAAAAGCCTTACCCTTTATTGAGGATTCTTTGCCATTCAAGCTGTCTTTAAAACAGTGATTTTCCACGATGATATAACCTTTGTCAGATTGGCTGTAAGTCGCGGTAGTTCCATAACATCCTTTCTGAAATCGTTGAGGGAAAGCTGCAATTTCATACCATTTGCCACTGTACTTTTCCAGATCAACTTTTGGGACCGTGGTTACAGTTTGTGAAATACAATCCAGTGAATAAAAAGCGAAGAAAGCTAAAAGTATATAGGTTCTATTCATATCGATACAGATCAAAACTTAAAGATAAGAATTAAGCAACATTTATCAGCTTTAAGCAACCTGATTTAACTGATAGATAACGCTTCATTTATATGCTGTTCATACTTGATGATGATCTTTGAAATGAATCTAATTTGTTCGATATGATTGAGAACTATAAATCTTCCAAAGAGTTGGTGACTATTTTTTTAAAAGAGTTGGAAAAAAGACAAAAATCCAAACATTTTAAAAATTCAGGAAACAGAAACGATATAAGCTCAAAATATTACTTGACTAAAAATTAATATTTATCCAATTCTGAGGTTTTGATTGAGACAGTTTCAAGATGATCCGAGACAAGCTTTTCTATTTTTAGAAGAACTTCCGGGTGGTCCTTTGCTCGGTTATAATATTCTCCAGGATCGTGGTCTAATTGAAAAAGAAGGGGGTCTGTTCTGATAATTTTATTATTGTCTTTTTGATAGCAGGTCTCGGTGATAAAATGAGATTTAAAAGAGCCTAAACGCGCTGCATAAATTTCCTGTTTTCGATAATAGAAAAAGTGATCTCTTGGGGAAGGTGAGTTCTCTTTTAGGACCTTACTAAGGTCATAGCCATCTAAAATCGTATTTTCCGGTAGTTCGGAATTCGTGATTGCGGCTATAGTGGGAAGTAAATCAAGGGTTGAACCAATTCCTTCGACACTTGCTTTTTTAATAGTTCCAGGCATATAAAATATTCCGGGCACTCGCATTCCTCCCTCCCAGGTTGTTCCTTTACCATCTCTTAATAAACCTGCAGAACCTCCCATTTCCTGCATCATGAGCCAGGGGCCATTATCCGAAGTGAAAATGACCAGAGTGTTTTCTTCAAGCCCTAGTTTACGAAGTGTTTTTAATACCTCACCTACACTCCAGTCCACTTCATTCATTACATCTCCAAATAGCCCGCGCTTGCTGGAATTCTGGAATTCCGTTGAGGCGAACAATGGTGTATGCACCATGGAATGCGCCATATAAAGGAAGAAAGGTGTGGTTTTATGATCTTCTATAAACTCGACTGCTTTTTCAGTATATCGTTTGGTAATGGTGAATTGATCCGCTGGCAATTCTATGATTTTTTCGTTCTCCATTAGAGGAACCTGCCACATATGAATGTCTGGTGGGCTAAAAAAAGTTTCCAGCCCCCATTTTACACCATTCATATCATTGCTGTATGGAATGCCATAGTAGCTGTCAAATCCTTGATTTGTCGGAAGAAATTCAGGGAGGTGTCCTAAATGCCATTTGCCAACCATTCCGGTTTTGTAGCCATTTTCTTTAAGCATTTCCGCTATTGTGGTTTCACCTTCTGGCAAGCCTCCTTTCGATTCTGGGAAGAAAACACGTTGCTTTTCGCCGCCAAGACCGATGCGTACCGGGTACCTGCCCGTTAAAAGTGCACCTCTGCTAGGAGAGCAAACACTGCTCGCCGCATAAAAACTAGTCCAGATTTGACCTTCGCGTGCCATTTTATCAATGTTTGGAGTCTGTATGGTGGGATGACCGTTTAGACTGATGTCTCCATACCCCAGGTCGTCCATAAAAATGATAATGACGTTGGGAGGGTCTGACTTTTTTTGATTTTTGGTTTGAGCGCAAATACTGGCAGTCGTGTATAGAAATAAAAATAAAATGAATTTAAATCGGATCAATACGTGGCCATTAAGGAAGTGGAAAAGACGCATAATTATTGAAGTTTAAGTCTTAATACATAGCTGTCCGCTGTTATAAACAAGGTCTGTTCTTCAGCGTCAAAGGCTACATTTGAAGTTGCCTGTCCTGTTCTGATCTGTCCAATATGTTTGCCTGTCGGATTAAAAACAAAGACACCGCCAGGACCTGTTGCAAAGATATAACCATCCTTGTTTATTTTTAATCCATCAGGGAGTCCTTTTTCCTTGGAGGTTAACTCTGTGACATCAAAAAACAAGTGTTTCGATAGGATGCCCCCATCATCATCCATGTCATAGGCCATCCAAATGGCATGGTCTGGATCTGAATTTGCCACATAAAGGACTTTTTCATCCGGAGAAAAGGCAATCCCATTTGGGCGACTTAAAGCTGCATCCAGAATATGTAACTCTCCTTCTTTTTCTAACATATAGACACCTTGGAATTCTAAAGCCTTCGAAGAATCTTGCATTTGTTTCGGTAAGCCATAAGGATGGTCTGTGAAATACAGGTTCCCTTTTGAATCATAGACAGCATCATTTGGGCTATTGAGTCTTTTACCGTCAAAAAGCTGCACTAAGGGGACGAATGTTGCTTTTGGATCCGTTAACGGACTGTCCATTTTGGCCAGCTGCCTGTTTCCGTGCTGGCATAATATTAAATTTCCTTCCGGATCCAGTAATAATCCATTGGCGCCTGGTTCCGATCCTGCGAAATTCTCACCGCTAAAACCTGAGGGTGAAAGATAAAGCTGAACTCCTAAGGAATCATTCCAACTGAAGACTGAGTTTCTGGGAATGTCATTATACAATAGCATTTTCTGTTCTTCTATCCATAGCGGACCTTCGGTCCAGTGATGACCCTCAGCCAGAATTTCAAGACCATTTTCCGGGTTTAATAAACTGCGTAATTCATCATCCAACACCTCAATGGAACCAGATTCCAAATAGTTCACTGAGGGCAGCTCATTTTTCACTTTTTCGTTGCAGGAAAATGTGAGTAAGAGGATAATAAAAAGGCTGGGAATAATTTTTTTCATGATGCTGTATTTTAGCGTTCTATCCATAAATTTTCGACCCAATAATAGGCAGTTGAGGTGATGTTATTTCTATTGCGAGCTTTGTTCTTAAAAACATCAAGCGTTTCACGATGCAGTAATTGTCCCTTTATGATGACCCAATCAGGCCGTTCCAGTGTTGAAAGATCAGTTAAGGGGTTTTCTTCACAAAGTAGGAGGTTTGCCCATTTTCCTTTTTCAATGCTTCCCAAATCTTTCAATTCTTTGTGAACTGTTGATGGATTAATTGTAGCTGTTTTGAGTACTTCGTAGTTGCTAAGTCCGGCCTCGCTGTAATGAGCCAATTCCTGATGAATTGAAAATCCGGGTGCTCCCATGGCGATTCCGGCATCGGTACTGCAAACAATATTAACACCCGCTTCATGTAGTTTTTTTAGGATTAGTAAATGAAATTTGTGTTGGTTTAAAATTCTATTTTCAACCTCTGGGTTTCTTGATTTTTCTCCCTGCCATCGGGCTACCTGTGCTTCGGTATCCGCTAATTTGAACAATGGATTTATATAGGCAGCATGATCACTATCTAAGATTGCCTTATCGGTAATCATTTTGTAGATATTAAAGAAGCCTGACAGTGTTGGGCTAAAATTAACCTTCGAAACCGCCATTAATCGGACGACAGAATCTAATTTTACTGTGTCCATTTGGAAATCAAGAGGCTGCTGAACGATGTCCTCGGCATGCTCAATGGTGGCAACCTGTTGAATAAAATTTTTGCTGTAGGTCATTTGAAAACTAGGATGTGATACGATATCCATGTTTAAAGCAGCTGTTTCTTGAACGATCGCATCGAACAAGGGTTCGGTAATTCCTGCATAGGTTTTAATAAAATCATAACCTCTTTCATGATAGTTGTTGATGAGTTTTTTAGCCTCTTCTTTAGACTGGAGCTGTACCTTGTCATCACCAAAATCATCAGGTCCGGTTAATTTGGGACTCGAAGTATAAAACAAGGGCCCTAATAGTTCTCCGGAAGTGATTTCATCTTTAATTCTCAGATGTAAGGGTATTCCCCAAAGATTTCGAACCGTAGTAACACCATTGGCCAAATACAGCCCTAATTCAAATCGATCCCAGACATGAACATGCATGTCAATTAATCCGGGCATCAAATACTTCCCCTGTCCGTCGATGATTTCGATATCCTGAGATTCAAAATCATCTTTAATACGAAGTATTTTTCCATCTTTAATATGAACCGTTTTATCGTTCAGGATGGTATCAAGACTCATAGGAATTAACTTGACATTTTTTATAAGGTATTCTTTAGTGAAAGTACTTTCAATATTTTTTGATTTTAAATAGGAAGTATTTGATCTGTCAAGAAGGAATAAAACCAGCACTATGAGCATGGTCATGGCTAGAATAAATAGGAAACCTAGTAGGATTCGTTTAATAATTTTCATAGAATTAATAGTGATTTATGATTTTTTGAAATCCTTATTTGGTTAAAAAATTTTCCACCTGCTCAATGGTTTCTGCCTCAAAAAAATGAGGATCATTGATTTTTATATCAACTTTCTCATACTCCCAGGTTGTATGATATGGAACATGGATGGCAAAACCACCTAATTCAAGGACAGGTAAAATATCAGACTTAATGGAGTTTCCTATCATCAAAAAATGTTCTGGTTTGCAATCAAGATGCTTTAATAGTTTTTTATAATCACTGATTTTTTTATCACTCATGATTTCGATATGGTGAAAATGTTTTTCAAGACCAGATTTTATCAATTTTCGTTCTTGATCAAGCAAATCACCTTTGGTGGCCATGACAAGTTTGTAGCTGCCATTGAGGCTATTTAAAACTTTTTCGACTCCTTCCAATAGGATGATCGGTTTGTTCAATAATTCTCTGCCCAAGGCTACGGCTTTATTTACAAGTGCTATATCCGCTTTATTGTCAGTTATATTGGCAATAGTTTCAACCATACTCAGCATAAAACTTTTCACCCCATATCCATACAATTCTAAATTGTTTATCTCTGTTTTGTACAGTTCTTTTTGAATGCTGTGATGAGGCAAATAGTCTTCCAGTAAATTGGCAAATTTTTCTTCAGCCTCTCTGAAATAAGGTTCGTTTACCCAAAGCGTATCATCAGCATCAAAGGTTATTATTTTTATTTCTTTCATAGAGATAAATATTTAATACAGTCCTCTGATATGTTGATCAATATCTTTTTGATAGAAATCAACTAACGATTGATGTAATTTTTTATTAAGAGAAGGGAGATCCGAAGCCTGGGCATTTGATCTTACCTGTGCTACCTTACTGGCACCGGGGATGACGCAACTCACCGCCGGGTGATCAAGGATCCAGCGAAGTGCAAATTGAGCCATCGGAATTTCATCAGTCAGGAATTCTGTTTTAATCGTATTCACAAAATTCAGGCCTTTGGCAAATTCTAATCCTGCGAAAGTCTCTCCCACATTAAATGCTTCTCCGTCACGATTATAGTTACGATGATCATTTTCAGCAAAGGTCGTGTTTGAATTATAGGCCCCGGAGAGTAAACCACTGGCTAAAGGAAGCCTTACAATAATGCCGGTACCTGTTTCGATGGCTTTTGGAAATAATTCCTTGATGATACGTTGTCTAAAAATATTAAATATAACCTGAAGACTCAGTAGATCTTCCTGCTGCATACAAATCAGGCCCTGTTCAATGGATTCAATACTCGCTCCAAAATTCTTGATCATGCCTTGATTTTTAAGGTTCCTAAGCCAGGTGAAAATGGCACCATCTTCTAAGATATTTTGCGGAACACAGTGCAATTGTAAGAGATCAAGTGAGTTAACACCGAGTCTCTTCAAAGAGTTTTCTACAGCGGAAAACAATGCTTTCTCAGAATAGTTATCCGGATATACTCCATTTCCTCTGCCGAATTTAGTGATAACCGTAAGCGGTCTTTTTTCAGTTTTTAAAAAAGTCCCAATGAGGGATTCACTTTTACCGCCACCGTAGACGTCGGCAGTATCAAATAGTGAAACTCCCTGATCAACAGCTTCTTTTAAGATTTGCAAACCATTTTCTTCTGAAAGAGGATCTCCCCAATCACCGCCTAATTGCCAGCATCCAAGGCCAACTTCTGATATCACCGGTCCGGATTTCCCAAGGGTTCTATTTTTCATATGTTGTGTATTTAAATCGAATCATCTTTTTGTGCTTCCTATCCAGGTAGCTTTTTTCCATAGTCCCTCGAGAGGTCCATGGGAGTGTTTTTTTAACCACCAATTACAAAATTGTATTTGGAGCAAACAAATGAGAATGCCAATCAGGAAACTAAGAGTATAGCCGGTGTAAGGGGCAAGGTTCAAGCCTATTGGAAAGAAAACAAGGGCTCCTATGATCGACTGAGATACATAATTAGTCAAACTCATTTTACCATAATTTCTAAGATGTCTGCTTCTTTTCTGAATGGCCTGATGCTGATATGCAATCACAAAAGAGCTGACCAACACAAAGGTAAAAGCTAATTTTTGCCACATGTCAAAAACAACGCCAACAGTTCTTTTTATCATAGTATCGTCTATGGTATCATACAAATCTACTTTTAACATATACAAGGGCCCGAATACGACAGCTGCCATCATGAGGGTTCGAATCCAAAACTGCCTGTTTTCAGCCGTGTCCTCAAAATATTTTTTGCGTCCTAACCACAATCCTAATAGAAACAAACCAGCGGTTTGAAAGTAACGACCTGCACCTATGGCCCAAAATAAACTGGCTTTTTGTCCCGTCCACAAATTCGCCTTTAAAAAGGGAAGCCATTCACCGGTTTTAGCAGCTTCAATAACTTCTTTATACAAGGGGCCAATTCTCAGGTTTGGCAGGGAATAGGCATCATTGGCCAGGCTCATTAAATAGTGTACCCATTCAATGGGCTGGAAAAGAAAAAACAGGCTGATTAAAAGTATTGCTTTGTTATTTAAATGCCTTACAAATACCAATACAGGTCCAACAAAAACAAATAACAACAAGACGTCTCCTCCCGGAAAAAACGCAGCATTTAAGCTTGCAAACAGGATGAGCAAAAGCAACCTCCAAATAAAACGCCAACCAAAATCTTCACCTCTCTTTTGTGCACTGGTAAATTGAATGTGAAAGGTCAATCCGAACAGGAGGGCAAATATGGCATATGCCTTGCCTGCAAAGAGACCGAAGGTAACAGTAAAAACACCTTTGTCCAGAACGTTCAGCCATTCAGGTTGTGACGTGAGGTCAGGGTACACGGGATAAATAAAATGTTCAACACTGTGCACCAGTAAAATGGCAATCACGGCAAAGCCCCTTAGGGCATCTACAACGTGTAAGCGTTTTACCAGGTTTTGAGGGTTTGTGCTTTGGTTCATGTGGGAAATATGATGATGTGAATTTAATACTTTATTTATGAGAATAAAAATATGAATTCAGAAGTTCAGAGGTACCGGATCCTACATGTCAAAAAGACTGTCAACGATAATAGCTGCGGCTGCCTGACTTCCTTTTTTTGAAGGATGAAAGCCATCTGATCCATAATAACTATAATCCTGGGTTTTATCAAAATGAGCTTTCCAGATTTCTCCCACAGGGCATAAAACGGCCTGGTATTTTTCAGCGACATCTCGATGGTTTTTAATTACCTTATCAAAGGTGTGATAATATTGTTGAGAAGGCCAGACCATGAAAACAGACAGTTGACTTTGATTTTTTTTGCAAATTTTATCCAGTTTTTCAACCGCTTTAAATAGTAAATCCCTGCCTTCCTGCTGGGAAGAAGGACCTTGTTGCACGATAACGAAATCGAATGATCCTTTTTTGATTTTTGCTGCTAATTCGCCTTCTTTCAAATGATCGATAAGGGCATAATTTGGTTTTGCCAGGATCTCAGCGGATAGTTCTAATTGGCGTTTTTCACCTTCCGCAACTACTAATTGTGGCAGGTTATTGCTATAGCTAAGACTATTGCCAACAAAAAGCAGCTTGTATTGATTTGTGAATTCAGTTTGCTGGGCTTTAAGGCAAGTATTAAAAAGGATTAATACGCAAACGATGGTAAGATGAGGTCTCAATACATGCATACACCGGAATTAAAGGAAACAGTTTTAGATTAAAAATTTTCACCTTTCTCTTGTTTCTGAATCTACCAAGGATGGGTATAAGAATCGCATAAGCCATCTAGTTAGTTTCTGAATGCCCAGGCAGAACTTTGGCAGCTGCTTGCGCATTCAGAACTAAAATTGGTTGCATTAGATTAGATGCTAAAAGATGCGTAAACATCTAGAACTTTCGATACGGAGCGTCTAAAAGTGCATTGGCTTCTTCTTCTGCGAAACGTGCTTTTTTATTGTCCCAATGCAAGGTTTTATTAGGGAAACGCCCGGCTATTACTCCCAGTAAAATAGTCTCCGTTAATCTGGAGGCGTAGGAGAAAGGTGCACTACATGTTGCGTCTCCTAAACAGGCATCCACAAATTGATGGTAATGCTTGTTACTTTCCTTTCCATAATCACTGGTTGGAGGACCTAATTCATCCTCTTTTTTCACAACAGATAAATCGAGGTCAACATACTTACCATCCACAATATGTCTGGGAAGCTGCATAAAGTGAGGTAACAATAATTTTCCTTTTTCTCCAATGAACATGGCTCCCTGATCAGGTAATTTATCATTGTCAGGCAATGTAAGGTCTTCATGGGATTGGGGCGCATTGAGTCCGTCATTCCAAATCCATGTCAAGGTATCTGCTGTATATTCGGTACCAGGAAATTCGTAGGTCACAACATTGTCTTCAGGAAATCCAAAACCATTAGGAGGTCTGCAACTATTTTTGATCGTTCTTGGTACATCCAAATTTAATGCATTATAAGGTGTATCAAAGATATGCACTCCCATGTCACCCAAAGTTCCACATCCGTAGTCAAGAACCTTTCTCCAGTTACTAGGGTGATACTCACCTTCTTTAAAATCTCTTTGTGGCGCTGTTCCTAACCATAAATTCCAATCAAGGTTCTCTGGAACCGGATCCGAACCTTTTGGTGCAGGACCATCATACCCCCAGTTTTTATTTGACCAGGCTCTTACCCTTTTTACTTTGCCAATAATGCCACTCTGGATCAAAATTGTGGCCAATTTATAATCATAAAAGGAATGTACCTGAATCCCCATTTGAGTCACCAGTTTCTTTTTACTGGCTAATTCGTTCATGGCTCTGGCTTCTGTTACATGGTGCGTCAGCGGTTTCTGACAGTACACAGGCTTATCCATTTCCATAGCCATCATTGAAGCCGGGGCATGGGAATGGTCAGGTGTTGACACTACTACAGCATCAATATCTTTCGACATTTCATTTAACATGATGCGGTAATCAGCATAAATCTTGGCTTTAGGATGCATTTTACTGGCTTTAGCCAGTAATTTGGAATCTACATCGCATAAAGCTACAACCTCAACGGCTTCGTGAGCAGTCATGGCTTTTAAATCTTCAACGCCCATCATACCAAGTCCAATATGAGCAGTTCGTAAACGTTTGTTGTTTGACATGGCCCACATAGGAGAGGGAAGAAATGCTCCCATGGTAAGAGCAGCCGTACTTTTTATGAAGTCTCTTTTTTTCATCTTTCTTGTATTAAAGTTTTTTGATTTTTATGTTTTTGAACCAAATCGGGCTCGAATGATCCTGGAATCCGATATAGCCGGTGTTGAAAGAGCCATATAAATCGGCATCCTTCCATTTACCTGCGTTTTTCTTTGCTTCCCATGCGGCATCCCACGGCACAAATGAAACGAGCAGTTTTCCATTTAACCAATGTTCCACCTTTTCAGGAGTAAATATGATACGGGTAGAATTCCACTCTCCAACCGGGTGAAGTATTTTTTCAGCATCATTGGCCGGATGCATCGCATAATCTGAAGCGGTTTTTTGCCAATCTTGTAAATCGGCTAAATTCCCCGTAACTCCCATACTTTTATTATAAGATGTCAGGTCGTGAATCTTGGCATAATTTGCATCATCAATAAGCTGGTATTCCGGTGAGATATCCGGAGGACCGGCACCTTCAATTCCTTCTTTTAAGTGATAAAAAATCCCACTGTTTCCACCTTCAGGGATTTTCCACTCTACGTACAATTCAAAATTATCAAATTCCTCCTTGGCATAAATGATATCCTGACCACCCGTATAATCCTGCTCCATTCCCAGTTCTGTGTCAAAAGTGAGCACACTGTCTTTGGCCACCCAACCTGGAGGTAAAGTCTCTCCGTTGTAGGCTCTCCATCCATCTGTTGATACCCCGTCAAAGAGGTAAATCCACTCCTCGGATGCATTTGTCATTGTTTCTTCTTGATTGACTTCCTGAGGCTCGGCTTCAGTTTGATTTTTTGCTTCCTTTTTACAGGAAATTAAAAAAGTACAGAGCACTAAAATGGCAAGCAAATGTTTCATAAGTGTATAGATTCTTAAAGTTATCTTGTAAATTCTATCCGTAAATGTACAAATCAAATTCAAAATTCACCTCCTTAGTTGGTCATAATTAGGCTCTTATAGGCTAGACTCCTGATAATAGAGGTTGAATGGTGAAATTCACAGGATAAAAGGCTCTCAGCCAAACCTGAAGAAAATAGTGGATGCCTGGATTAAATATATACCGAGATCGTTAAAAACAGCATAGTTACACCAACTAAAATAATAGCCAGTGGAGTCACAAATTTCAGCCATTTGTCATAGCCTACTTTGATGATGGCTAAAGAAGCCAGGATGAGCCCGGTAGGATTAAACAGGTAAAACAATCCCATTCCGTATTGATAGCAGTTTACAATAACTTCTCTACCGATGTTTACAGTATCTGCCAAAGGTGACATGATAGGCATCGTTAATACGGCCATTCCAGAGGATGAAGGAATAAAAAATGACAAACCTCCATAAACGAATAAAAGGGAATTTGTAAAAACACCTTTGTTCATTCCCTCTGTAAAGGAACTGGCATAGAAAAGCATGGTGTCACTGATAAGGCCATCATCCATAAGCACAGAAACACCTCTGGCAATTCCGATAATAAAAGCAACACTTAATAATTCTCCGGCACCCTTGGAAAAAGAATCGATAAAATCACTTTCTTTCATTTTTCCAACAAAACCAATAAGGACTGAGCCAACAAGAAAGGTTGCCGTCATTTCAACAAACCACCAGTCTAATAAAGAAACTCCAACGATCATCACAATAAAACTCAAAGAGAAAATGAACAAAATTATCTTTAATCGAGTGGTTAAGGTAAGTGATTCATCATGTGATTTAAAATGCTGTTTTTCATTCTTTTTTTCTTCATAAATGATTGAATTTGCAGGGTCCTGCCTTACGCGTTTCGCATACCTCAGAATATAAATGATCGTAATGGTTAAACAGGTCAGTAACATTATGATTCTTCCGGTGAGACCTGTGGTCCAGTTTATACCAGCTGCATCGGAAGCAATAATCACTGAAAAAGGATTGATGGTCGAACACATAGAGCCAATGGCAGAGCCTAGAAAAATACATGCCAAACCAACCATTTCATCGTATTTTGCTGCCAGAAAAACAGGTATTAAAATAGGGAAGAAAGCAATGGTTTCTTCTGCCAAACCAAAAGTGGTTCCACCGGCGGCTATTAATGTTGTTACCAAAATAATTAGAAGGTACTCCCTTCCATTCAGAACCCTGCCTAACCAGGAAATACCGGCGTCAAAAGCACCGGTTTTATTCATAATACCAATGAGTCCTCCAATGATTAGCACTAAGAATATGATATCAGCCGCTTCAATAATCCCTCGTATAGGAGATTTTACAAAAGCAGCAACACCCTGAGGTTTGGCGTCGAGTTTTTGATAGGTGTCAGGTATGCTGATTGGCTTATAGATATCACCACTTGTAAACTTTTCCAAAGGAATTTTGATTGCCAGGTTTTCGAGTGTTTCCTGGGTCGCCGGGAGCTCAGTTGATCCATCCGGACCAGTTCGGATAAAGGTACTTTTCTCAGAATCATAACTAAGATTGTCGTATTCACCGGCAGGAACTACCCAGGTAAGCAAGGTTACCAAACCAGCTATTACAATAAGAATGGTTTGAGCTGATGGGAATTTTAATTTCTTCATGATGTTGGAATTCCGTTGAGTGTTTGGACTCAATTCGCTTCCGTGCAAGATACATTTTTAAGGAATATCTTTTTTACAATAAAAGTTCAAAAATGAAAGGTGCTATTCCTCTTCAAGTGAAGTTATAATCTTCTTGGCATTGACATTTTTTGGATTCATCTCAAAAGCTTTTTTATAATTTTTCAACGCAAGTTCTTTTTGACCATCTTCAAGGTACGCTTCACCCAGACTATCATAAGTGTTTGATGATTTTGGAAATTCCATTACATTGATACTAAAAATATCGATGGCTTCCTTTTTTTTGCCATTTTGTAACAGGCTGTATCCAGCCCGATTCATATCACCTTCATCGAGCTTGTATTCTGTATTGTCTTTTAAGGCTTCATATTGTTCCCTGCCCTTTGCAACTCCTTCATTTGAATATGTTTCTAACAGCGCATTGGCAATAGATAATTTTGGCATTTTGTATGGTTTGTCATCAAGAATTGCATTGATAGCTCTTGCAATATCATTCAAAGCTACTCTGCCCGTATTATTTAATAGAATTACAACGTTTTTTTCAGCCGGAACTCGTGTAATTAAGGTATTAAAACCGTTGATCCCTCCTCCGTGTGAATACTCCATGACAGTATCTTTTTTTGAGTCAGAATACCTCTTTTGAATTCCCCAACCATAGCCGTAAAATCCCCCCCAGGCCTTTATATGTTCGCCAAACATAAGATCTGCATTCTCTTTTGACAGCAAGGTATTATTACGTAATGCCTGATCCCAGATATAAAGATCATCTGCCGTTGAATAAAGTGATCCTGCTGCATACGGAATCGACATGTCAAGGTAGTTGGCATTTGAATAGTTATTGCCATTTTTCTCATAGCCAGCCGCTCTTTTTTTCAAGATGGTAGCATGGTGGTCAAAACCAGTATTGTTCATATTTAAAGGTGTAAAAATGCGATCATGTAATTCCTGCTCATAGCTGTTTCCCGTAATTTTCTCGATAATGGCGCCAAGTAAAAAATATCCGGAATTGCTATATCTGAATTTGCCACCAGGTTCGAATTCCAGTTCAAGATCTGAGAATTCACCAATAAAGACATCAACTTCATACGGATTGCGACTTTTTTCATCAAAGAAATTAGGGAAAGAAGTATAGTTTGGAATTCCGGAACTATGAGTAAGCAGCTGGTGCGTGTTTATTAGATCACCTGTATTTTTCGGATAATCCGTTAGATACGTAGTTATAGGAACCTGCAGATCTAATTTTCCTTCCGCTACCAACAGCATGATTAACATGGAGGTAAACTGTTTACTGATTGAGCCAAGACGGTGCTTTGTTTCAGCATCATTTTCCATATCCCATTCCATATTTGCCATTCCATAGCCTCCACTTAATATCAACTCTCCCTGATCAGCGACCAAAACCGAACCGTTAAATTGTTCGTATTCTTTATACTTATGAAGTAGTGCATCAATTTTATCTTTATGTGATTGGGCCGAAACGTCGAAAGTAAATACGATTGACGCACCTATAAAAGTAAAGAGAAATAGACGTAGGCTTTTTATTGAATTCATGGGGAGATTATTAGTTAGTTATACTGTTTAAAGATACAGATTAATCCAAAATTTATCTGTTTGACTATTAAATGACTGTGGAAAGGCCTTTTGGTTACAAAAAAATTAAAATCATTTATGTTGAATGGCAGACCAGGAATTTGAAAAGAAGGCATGCTAATTTAATTCATCAAGTATAATGTCAGTTATTTCAAATCGTGGAAATTCCCCGGTATTATTCCACAAAATGATGGTGATATCAGTATCAGCCTGTTTTAAGAACATGCAATAGAAACCAAGGTCAGTCCCGGGATGGTATACAATTGTATGTTTTTTAGAGGAAGAGAATTTAAAATCATCGATCATCCAGCCATAGCCATAATAGGCATCCCAGTCGGTATATTTAATTCTTGGTTTAAATAGGATTTCTTTTTTGTTATTTGGCAATAGTATTTCGGTGTCTAAAGCCAGACTCCACTTCAATAAATCGGTGACAGTGGAGGTAATTCCTCCGGCTCCGGCTACATTTTCCGGATGGTAATTGGGTTCAGGATCTCCATAGAGAAAAGCAGTTGTTACATTTGAACTGTCTTTTGCCGATCCGAAATAAGTAGCTGTCATTTCAAGAGGGTCAAAAATTCGCGTATTCAGCATTTTACCAAAATCATTGCCATCGATTCTTTCTGCAATTAAAGCCAAAACTGTAAAATTTGAATTTGAATAATCAAAACGACTTCCAGGGTTGAATTCTAGAGAATCACTGCAAAAATGAAGTACAAGTTCATCTAATTGATAGGAGCCTGATAGTATCTTTGCTGCATATTCCTTCTTGTCCAGATAATCAGGAATCCCTGATTGATGACTCAATAATTGATCTATGGTAATTTTACCATGGGCGTAGTCAGGTAAAAATTTGGAAACAGGGTCAGAAAAATGGAGTTTACCCTCATTTTCTAATTGCATGATCAGCATGGCGGTAAAAGTTTTACTCAATGAGCCTATTCTGAACTGGGAATTAACAGCGTTATTTGTTATCGAGCTGTTATAGCTTTTGTTCAGCAGCGTTGCACCCTCCTGATAAATGAGTGCAGTGCCGTTAAATTGACCTAACTTATTGAAAAACTGTAGCAAACTATCAATTCTAAGGTGAGAATCTTTAGGAAGCTTGGAGATATATTCTTCGGCTTGAATTCTAAGATCATTTGCCTGATTATTTGCAGCCAGGGTTTTTGCGATGGCGGAAAAATTTTGGGTGGGCACTATGATGGTGTACTCTTTCCAAAAATCAGGATTCAGATGCGAAGCCTGCTCTTCAATTAATGTACCTTTTTTTAAAGATTCTTCATTTGAGAACTGAGAAACGCTGTCAAACTGGTGGTAATTTACAATATAGTCTACTCGGGTATCGGCTTTAAAATTATAATGATTTCGGTCGCTTTTAAAATGTAAACTGGCGTCATTGCCTACCTTATTCAAATAATAACGGCCGTCAATTTTTTTATATTCGATTTGATATTGGTTCTTACTCATCGAAATCTGAATACCAATAATCTTCATCAGGGCTCTTAACCCGGCATCCCCGTATTTGTAGTTTTTAACTCCCTTAGGACTGAGACCAAAATCGAAATAAAGAAAGGCATAATTTGATTTGTCAATAAGCATATAGCCTTTATATCCGGCAATATTTGATGATTTTTGATCGAAGGACACCTTGTAGGCTTCTTTGCCGTCAACCATCATATGGCCGTCAATGACGAAGGTATGTGTTTTAAGCCCTTTTTTATTCAGAAAATCCATGTCGTCAACATTATTGACAATATCAAAACCGTAAACTCCTGAAGGACTCAGTCCTAAATCGATACCTTTGGAGGCTTCTTCATCTTTGACAGATCTTTTCTTATCCAATCGCAACTGTCGATATGGCTTTGCTGTTTTTGAATGATAGACATCAAAGACGGCTTCGGAAAGATGAATATATTCCTGATCTTTTTGAGAACTCACTCTGTAAAAACCTGTACTGATATAGGCTTCTTTAAAATAATTGTCAGCAATCCGATCCAGGGCTTTTTTGACAATAGTTTCTGCGGTAAAACCCTTAAGAACAACCTCTGTTAATTCTGTCTGTTCTTTTTGTAAATCAATTTCGACGCTTTGAGAAGTTGCCGGTATGGGGATTGTATGTGACGTATATCCAATAAAAGAGACCACCAGACTGTCTGATTTTAGTTCAGCAGGAATGATTAGTTTGAAAGCTCCATTTGAGTTGGATGCGGTACCAATCGTATGGGACTTCGATGATATATTTGCAAAAGGCAGGGGTGCCTTAGTTTCGGCATCATATACATACCCCGTAAGTACTAATTTTTGACCGTTTGTCACCAAGCCAAGACCAAGAAACAGAATTGCGATCCAGTGTTTTGTTAGCAGCATACGTTTTTCTTGTCAGGGGTGGCAATAAAGAATTTATTTAATCTCAAAATCAGTTTAAGGACTTTTTTGTAAGGTAAATGAGGCTTTTTCAATACCAAACGCTGTCATCCAGACTCGATCCTTCTTAAATCCAAATTTAATATAAAAATCGACAGCAGGCTGATTCTCATTTCCCGTCTCTACTGTGATTCGTTGCGCGGTAAACGTTTGCTTCACAAATCCTAATAATTTAAAGCCTATTCCCTTTCTGAAAAATGCAGGATCGACGGTTAAACTTCTGATATGTACATGATTTTCTGCCTCTTCCAGTTCCATAACAGCTTTGAGTTCTGACTGATCATAATAGCCGTAAAATTGTGTGCTGCTTTCCTGAATGGCATTCATAGTTCGTTTCAACGGAGGGAAATCTTCACAGTTTAATATGGCGGCTTCAACGGCATATGATCTTTGAAAGATGCGATAGATTTTTGAACTGAGTTCGGGCTGATGATGGTCGAGTGAAGTAATCATGCCAACAATCAAGAATGAGACAATTGCTTGTATTTAATAAAGGAATAGATTACGGGAGTTAAACTAATAAGTATGATAATCCCTATAAAAATATTGAAGTTTAATTTCTTGTCTAACAAAATACTACATAGTATGATCACCAAGCCACCCGCAAACCAGATCTTTCCGGCCAGTTTATGGGTTGCTTTCCAGACAGTTTCATTTTCCAGAGTCCACGGAGTTCGAATACCAATAAAATAATTAGCACGGAGGGTTTTAAAGTAATTGCCCAGAATAAGGATTAATATTCCGATTAGTAAAACAATATAGTTCGGGTTGTAGAGGCTTTCGTTTTTCACTGCATAAATTATTATCATGGCTAAAACAGACATAAAAATGGTCATCGCCGCTTTCAGCATAAAATACTTATTTCCCATTTGCTGAATTTTTCCTTTTGGATCGATAAAAGGAACCAATGAGAAAATTGCATATACCAGAAGAGGTAATAAAAAAGGGATTAATACCAGTTCCAATTTATCTCCGTAACGATCAATCTCTCCATTCACATCCCAGTGCACAGGAACATTTTGAGGTAAATCTTGCCAAACGGAAGCCAAATAAATAAAAGGTGCTGCAACAATTGCTATAAGAGGTATCTCTTTTTGTATACTTGTTTTCATACTTATTTTTTTAGGGTGAGGATCCATGAAAGTAAATCTTCCAAAATACTGGTATTCAATGAATAATGAACAAATTGACCTTTTTTAACACTACTGATCAGGTCGGCCCTTTTGAGAATATCCAGATGGTGCGAAATGCTGGGTTTGGAAATGTTAAAGTGTTCTGATATTTCACCCGCATTCATATCACCGTCTTTGAGCAGATCAATAATTTGTCTTCTCGTCTCATCATTAAGTGCTTTGAACAGGGAATTCATTTTAATTAGGTATTTAGACAAATATCTAAATACTTTTTGAATTATTCAAATTTTGAACACTTTAATTCTTAATGATTTTATAACCTTGGAGAAAAACATCCATAAAATCAGCTGCTTTCAACGTCTTTTACAGGAATTAACGGTCAATTTATCGCTAATTGAACCGCCCAAGTCATTGAAAGTTGTATTTTTGCAAAAAATTTAAATATATGAGTGCTAAGAAAAAAGTCACATTTGACGTTCTAATTGAAATCCCAAAAGGAAGTAGAAATAAATATGAATACGATTTTACTTTACATAAAATTCGTTTTGACAGAATGTTGTTTTCATCTATGATGTATCCTGGTGATTATGGTTTTATTCCTGAAACCTTAGCACTTGATAAGGATCCTTTAGACGTTTTGGTATTATGTGCTGAACCAAGTTATCCTATGGTTGTGATGGAAGTCAGACCTATAGGAGTTTTTCATATGACGGATGAAAAAGGACCAGATGAAAAAATAATTTGTGTTCCTGTAGATGACCCAATTTACAATAAGAGGATGGACATCGCAGATTTGAATCCACACAGACTAAAAGAGATCGAGCATTTTTTTAAGGTATATAAGGACTTAGAAAAGAAAAAAGTTGATACCGGAGGATGGGGAAATGCCGAAGAAGCTATTAAAATTTACCATGAATGTGTGACTCGTTACGATGAAAGTGAACACAAGAAAAAGAGAACTTTTACGATTTAGAGGAAAGACTTTTTTTTGAATTTAATATAGGAACCACCATTTATATATGGTGGTTTTTTTTATCTCCCAATATTGCTTACATTTAGCACCTTTAAAAATAAAATCACTTAAAAATCTAACACTTAAAAATGGAATTAATCGTAAATTATTTGTGGTTGTTTGGGATACTGGCACTGGTATTTGTATTTGTCAAAAATGCCTGGGTTGCTAAACAAGACGAAGGAAATGAAAAAATGTCGAAAATTGCTAAACACATTGCTGATGGGGCCATGTCTTTTCTAAAAGCTGAGTACAAGATTTTAGCGATTTTTGTGGTTGCAGTTGCAGTTTTACTTTATTTCAAAGGATCAAACGAAGCTGGGTCACATGGAATGGTAGCGCTGTCTTTTATCGTTGGTGCAATTTGTTCGGCTCTTGCCGGGTTTATTGGAATGAAAGCCGCAACAAAAGCAAATGTAAGAACGACACAAGCTGCAAGAACTTCTCTTGGAAGTGCGCTGGAAGTGGCCTTTGCCGGTGGAGCAGTTATGGGGCTGGGAGTAGTTGGTCTTGGTGTATTAGGCTTGAGTGGCCTTTTTATGGTGTACCAAGGAATATGGCCAGGTGAAGAAAACCTAGCAATGGTACTGAATGTACTTTCAGGCTTCTCTTTGGGAGCTTCATCAATTGCCTTGTTTGCAAGAGTTGGTGGTGGAATCTATACAAAGGCTGCCGATGTAGGAGCAGATTTAGTAGGTAAGGTTGAGGCAGGTATTCCTGAGGATCACCCGTTAAACCCTGCAACAATTGCAGATAACGTTGGTGACAATGTGGGAGATGTTGCCGGAATGGGAGCAGATTTATTCGAATCTTACGTAGGCTCTATTATAGGTACAATGGTACTGGGAGCATTTATTATAACGCCGGATTTTGCAGGACTGGGAGCGGTATATTTACCTTTGGTCCTTGCGGCAGTTGGTATCTTAATGTCCATTGTAGGTACGTTCTTTGTGCGAGTAAAAGATGGCGGAAGTCCGCATAAGGCATTAAATCTTGGAGAATTTGGTTCAGGAGGATTGATGATTATAGCAGCCTATTTTATCACTATGGAAATGATTCCTGCCGAATGGGTTTATGACGGTGTTGATTATACAAGTAATGGCGTGTTTTTTGCCATACTTTCTGGATTGATTGCCGGCTTTGGAGTTGGTAAGATCACTGAATATTATACAGGAACCGGAACAAAACCGGTCAATTCAATTGTTGAGCAATCTGAAACAGGTTCTGCGACAAATATTATTGCCGGCTTAGGTGTGGGTATGATGTCGACTGCTGTTCCGATTTTGTTGATAGCAGCTGCCATTATTATTTCGCATCACTTTGCCGGATTATATGGTATTGCCATTGCTGCAGTAGGAATGCTTGCAAACACAGGTATTCAATTAGCAGTAGATGCATACGGTCCTATTTCTGACAATGCGGGTGGAATTGCTGAAATGGCAGAATTGCCAAAAGAAGTTCGTGAAAGAACAGATAAATTGGATGCTGTAGGGAATACAACAGCTGCGATTGGTAAAGGATTTGCCATTGCTTCTGCTGCACTTACGGCTCTTGCCTTATTTGCTGCTTTTATGAAAACAGCGAATGTAACCGCAATTGATGTTTCTCAACCAAAAATTATGGCCGGTTTATTAGTAGGAGGGATGCTTCCTTTTGTATTCTCTGCCTTATCAATGAACGCTGTGGGTAGAGCTGCTATGGCAATGATTGAAGAAGTAAGACGTCAGTTTAGAGATATACCTGCTTTGCACGCTGCTTTGGAAGTGATGAGAAAATACGATTCAGATATGTCTAAAGCTTCGAAGGAAGATAGAGTGATATTTGATGCTGCTGATGGTGTTGCTGAATATGATAAATGTGTTGAGATTTCTACACAGGCTTCTATTAGAGAAATGGTTCTACCTGGTTTATTAGCCATTGCAGTTCCGGTATTGATCGGATTTGTAGGAGGTGCTGAAATGTTAGGAGGACTGCTTGCCGGAGTAACTACTTGTGGCGTTTTAATGGCAATTTTTCAATCAAATGCCGGAGGTGCGTGGGATAATGCAAAGAAAATGATTGAAGAACAAGGTAAAAAAGGTACTGCAGCTCATAAAGCAGCGGTGGTTGGAGATACGGTAGGAGATCCATTTAAGGATACTTCTGGACCGTCTTTGAACATTCTTTTAAAGTTGATGTCGGTTGTTGCTTTAGTAATAGCCCCAAGTATCGCCTTGAATGCGGATGAAATTACGGCTCATAATATGGAAACTTTGACAGTTACGGAACAAGTTGTTGTTTCTGAAACTGCTGAAGGAACTGTAGTTACTGATGAGACGACCATAACATTAGAAGAAAGCAGCGCTGAAGAAGCTGAGAAAGCAACTGAGGCAAAGGTTGCTGAGGAGAAAAAGGAAGAATTATAAACTTTCTTTAAAATGATAGAAAAGATGCAAACCAATGGTTTGCATCTTTTTTTTTGCATCAAATAATAGGCTGTAAAAGTTGTTTTAAGCCGGCTTTTTTACTAACTTTAGAGATAGGGTTTTGAGTAAAATGAAGTATGGTATGCAAGCAACAGATCCTTTAAAAGATTTTATTTCTTTAGAATTAAAAGATTCTATCTGGGAACACTTTTATACGGTAGCTCCTTTGGTGGTTATTGGCTCAAAAGAGTCGCAAGGCTTTGATCTTGCTCCTAAACACATGGCCACTCCATTAGGCTTTTCAGATTTTTTTGGATTTGTATGTACAGCCCGTCATAATACATACCAAAATATTAAGAAGCATTCTAGGTTTTCTGTAAGCTTTGTTAAGCCGGATCAAATTCTATTGTCATCTCTGGCGGCCATACCCAGATGTGCAGTCAAGGATTTTTCTCAAGAAATTACAAATCAGATACCAACTTTGTTAAGTGAAGACGGAGAGGTGATATTTGTACAAGATTCCTATGTCATGTTGGATTGTGCCTTGCATCAAATTATTGATGGATTTGATGATTACAGTATTATAACCGGTAGAATTCGAAGTGCCCGAGTACATAAAAATTATAAAATAGTGTCGGATGAAGGTCATCAAAAGCAAATATATGATCACCCTTTGTTGGCTTATATAGCACCAGGCAGGTTTGCCAATATCCATGAAACACTAGCATATCCCTATCCGAAGGATTTTCAGAGATAAGATATAAATCAGCGTGAAATGAAAATTTCAGCGACCCCACATATTGAAACATATTTAAGAGATCATCAAGAAGAAATGATAGATTTTTTAAAGAAACTTGTGGCCAAAGAAAGCCCTTCGAGGCAACCGGAATGTCAGCAAGAGATCCTAAAATTCTTAAAGGACAGTTTGGAAAATATGGCTTTCGATGCAAGTGTTTTCCCAGGAATAAAAACAGGAGGCTTTTTATATGCCAGACCGAAAGCCAGAAATAAGTCTTTGCCGGTTCAGCTCCTAATTGGTCACTGTGATACCGTCTGGAGTTGCGATACCCTTCAACAGATGCCTATTGTGGATTTGAATGAGAAGCTATCTGGCCCGGGTGTTTTTGATATGAAAGCCGGAATTACTCAAATCATCTTTGCCTTAAAAGCCATCAAAGAACTTGGATTAAGCTGTCATCTAAGCCCCGTGATTATCATAAATTCAGATGAAGAGATTGGAAGTTTCGAGTCATCAGAAATTATAAAAAAAATAGCAAAAGTAGCGAGCAGGGCTTTTATTTTGGAGCCACCACTCGGTTTTGAAGGCAAACTTAAAACGGCTCGTAAAGGCATTGGGAAATTCACGTTAAACGTTACAGGAAAGCCCGCTCATGCAGGATTGAATCCTAATGAAGGCATAAGCGCCATTGTTGAACTTTCGCATCAAATTCAAGATTTATTTAAATTAAATGACTTTGAGAAAGGAATCACCGTAAATGTCGGAATGATTCAAGGAGGATCATCAGCCAATGTTATTGCTGAAGAAAGCAAAGCTGTGGTGGATGTTAGGGTACATAATATGGTAGATGCTGCTTATATCCAAGAGGAAATATTTAACTTAAAACCAAAGCATAAAGGAGCAACTCTTCATATCAGTGGAGGATTTGGCAGACCACCAATGGAAAGAACCAGTAGGAATCAAAAGCTTTGGCTACTGGCGCAAAACATAGCGCAAAACATGGATTTACATCTTGAACAGGCAGTTGCGGGTGGAGGATCTGATGGGAATACCACCAGCTTGTATACGGCAACCCTTGATGGTTTAGGAACTGTGGGAGACGGTGCACATGCAAGACATGAATTTATCTTTAAGGACAAGCTGATTGAAAGAACTGCCTTGCTAACCATGCTTCTTTTGTCTGAAGATATCAAAGAATAAATGAACGTCTAATCTATAAAACAGCCCTATGAATTCAACATATATATTTTCTTCAATGTTACGAATTAGTGATTTGGATGAAAGGAAATTTGAAGTAAAGAAACTGGAAAAAGTAAAGTGGAAAACAGGAGATTATGTGATTGGAAGAATTACAAATCCGGGACATGACCAGATGAAGTTGGAATTGATCAATGGCAGGATGAGAAGCTTTATGAAAGAGGATTTGGTAGCAGGTGCCCTGGGGGAAAGATATGCTACATTAGAAGCCACAGGCTCCTGGAAAGAGGTAGAAGAGGATGGAATGATGCATTTATTGACTGGTGGAGGTTTGATGGGAAAATGCACATCAAAATCAGTTTACCTCTCTAATTTGATCGAAATTGAATACATGGGTCATATTTTCTTAGAGGATCATGTTTGTAAAATGGATGATTATGTAAAAGAGGTACCTTATAAGAAATTTGAGTTACCGGTTATTTTATTGGTAGGGACATCTATGTCAGCCGGCAAAACCACTGTAGCGAGAATCATCGTGAATCAATTGAAACGAGCCGGTTTAAAAATAGTTGCCGGAAAATTAACTGGCGCAAGTAGATTCCGTGATACCTTATCTTTAAAAGATGTCGGAGCGAGTCATATTTTTGATTTTGTAGATGTTGGCTTGCCTTCTTCTATTTATCCGCGAGAAAAATTTAGAAAAAAGCTAAGACTGCTACTGAGCCATGTGTATGATATTCAGGCGGATGTGGCAGTGATTGAACTCGGGGCATCACCCTTAGAACCTTATAATGGAGACATTGCTTTTGAAGAATTAAAAGACTGTGTAAAATGTACCGTATTATGTGCCTCTGATCCATATGCTGTGTATGGTGTCATGAAAAGTTTTAAGTTGAAGCCTGATATCGTGAGCGGTATTGCTACCAATACGTTTGCCGGCTCAGATTTAATAGAAAAACTATGTGGGGTAAAGGCACTCAATTTAATTGACCCTAAAACTTCAGTTGAATTGAGAGAGATATTATCAAAAAAACTGGGTAGAAAATTAAGCCCAGATCTGGCAGGGGTTTAAGATTAATACCTGATTTGATTTTTATTGTCCTATCAAAAAATCACTTTTGGGAAATCTGCCTGAATAAGTTACCTTTGATTTTCACAATAAAGTACTATGCGTAAGGTCGCCCTATTTATCCTTCTTTTTACAGGTTTTATCCACGCTCAGAAAGACAGTACTTTTGTTGATAATAAGTACCTTGAAGACCAGCTATATTTTAACCTGACCTATATTCATATGTTGAATTTACCTGATAGAGTTTCTCAATCAGGATTTTCGTTCGGACTGGCTGGGGGTTTCATTAAGGACTTTCCTTTAAATGCTGGTCGGAATGTCGGCCTTGGTGCGGGAATAGGTTATGGATTCAATAATTATTATTTCAATGTTGAATTGGATGCCATTGATCCTTCGGAAACAGATGCCATTATTAAAAACAACAAAATAATTCTACATACGGTTGAGTTGCCTATAGAGTTGAGGTTTCGAAATTCAACTCCTTTGAAATATAAGTTTTGGCGATTTTATCCCGGGGTTAAACTGGCCTATGTATTTGCAAATAATACCAGCTTTAGCAGATCAGCAGATTTTGACGTAAGCGATATTATCGATATCAACCAATTTATTTACGGACTTACTTTTTCAGCTGGATATAACAAATGGAATCTCCACCTGTATTATGGTTTAAATGACCTGTTCAATGAAACAGAGCTAAATGATTATCAAATCAATATCTCAGACTTTAGAATTGGCTTGATATTCTATATATTCTGATAGATTTGAAAGCTAATAAACTGTGAGATTACTCCAAGTAAAAAGCCTATATACACTTCTTTAGGTCGATGTGCGTTGAGTGCCAGCCTCGATACCCCTATGAATCCTGCTATGATAAATAAACCTGCTAAAAGCGAATTAAAATTTAATCGATATTCATAGCTCATAACCATTACAAAGCCAATCAGACCACCTATCCCCAAGGTATGTAAACTGGTTTTAATCTTTATATTAAAGAGTAAATACGTAAAGCTTAAGGCAAAGGCCACTCCAAAAAATGAAAAAGCAAGCAGATCAGCAATGCGCGTGCTCACCATGGCTCTTCCCAGGAGAAAGGAAAGCATGATAAAAAACAAGATGGGAAATTTTCGCTCTTCAATATTTCTTAAGTGATAATCACTGATCATATTGACTCTTTTTAATAAAGCCAGTAAGAGAATCGGAACGATATAGGTGCTTATAAAAACAACAAGGAGAATTATATATTCCTGTTGTTTCAGAATATGTTTTGGACTCAAATACAAGTATAAGAAACTACCCAGAAAGGAGAATAGCAAGGGGTGTAATACGTAGGAAATGAATTTATAGAAAAACATAAACTAAAGAATCTTTTTTCTGAGTCGCGCCACCGGAATGTCAAGCTGTTCGCGGTATTTTGCAACTGTTCTTCGGGCGATAAGATAACCACTTTCTTTTAAAACTTTCGATAATTTCTCATCGGTAAGTGGTTTTTTCTTATCCTCCTTGTCGATTTCATTCTGAAGAATTTTTTTGATTTCTCTGGTCGAAATGTCTTCGCCCTGATCGTTCTTCATCGATTCTGAGAAAAAATCTTTGACAAGTTTGGTGCCATAGGGAGTATCTGCATATTTACTGTTTGCCACTCTTGAAACGGTTGATACATCCATATGTATCTGGTCGGCAATATCTTTAAGAACCATCGGTTTTAACTTTCTTTCATCTCCCGTTAACAGGAATTCTTTTTGATAATGCATGATGGCGTTCATGGTGATCATAAGTGTCTGCTGACGCTGTTTGATCGCATCTATAAACCATTTGGCGGCATCCAGTTTTTGCTTGATGAACAGGACGGCATCTTTTTGAGATTTTGATTTATCTTTAGACTCAGCATAGCCTTTGAGCATATTATCGTATTCTTTTGAGATATGAAGATCAGGTGCGTTTCTGGCGTTTAAACTAAGTTCTAAATTACCTTCATTGATTCGTATGGTGAAATCAGGTACAATATGTTCAATGACCGTTAAATTGCCTGAGAAAGCTCCTCCGGGCTTTGGATTTAGTTTTTCAATCTCCTTGATGGCCCCTTTCAGCTCTTCCATACTGATGTTGAACTTCTGAGATAATTTGATATAGTGTTTTTTAACAAATTGATCGAAGGATGTATTTAAAATCTCCTTGGCTAAAATTCGTTCTTTGTTCTCCTCTTTACGGTCCAATTGCAGAATCAAACATTCTTTTAAAGATCGGGCACCCACGCCTGCAGGGTCCAGTTGTTGTACGAGGGTCAATATTTTTTCCACCTCTTCGTTTGACGTATAAATGTTTTCAGAGAAGGCCAGATCATCAATAATATCCTCTATTGTTCTTCTGATATACCCGTTATCATCAATACAACCAATCATAAACTCAGCAATGAGTTCTTGTTCCGGTTCGAGACTAAAAGTATGAAGCTGGTTGCTCAGGTGCTGGTTAAAAGTAATTCCTCCGGAATAAGGAATTCTATTATCGTCATCATCACTGCTATAGTTGTTTGCCTGAAGTTTATAACTGGGAATCTCATCGTCACTCAGATAGTCGTCTATATTGATATCCGTTTCAATGGTTTCCGTTCCGGTATCATCATAGTCATCATTTGAATTATCCTGAAACTCATCCACAGCTTCCTTGCCACTTTCCAAGGCAGGATTTTCTTCAATTTCCTGGCTCAGCTTTTGTTCAAAAGCCTGTGTAGGAAGTTGAATTAACTTCATCAACTGAATCTGTTGAGGAGATAATTTTTGCTGGAGTTTTTGTTGTAAACTTTGTTTTAACATATGAGATATTAATCAAGCCTAAGTTACAAAAAAAGAACTTCCAAACCGTTTATGGACCAATTTACAGGCAAGTTCTAGAATTCAGCGCTTTGAGGTGTTCTTGGGAACGGAATTACATCTCTGATATTGCTCATTCCTGTGGCGAATTGAACCATTCGTTCAAATCCAAGACCAAAACCTGAATGGGTAGCGGTTCCAAATTTTCTGAGATCCAAATACCACCATAATTCCTTTTCATCAATGCCTAAGGCCTCAATTTTTTCTTTTAGAACATCAAGCCTTTCTTCTCTTTGACTTCCTCCTACGATTTCTCCAATACCAGGAAACAGCACATCCATGGCTCTAACCGTTTTGCCATCATCGTTGAGGCGCATATAAAATGCTTTGATATTGGCAGGGTAATCAAATAAGATCACGGGTGATTTAAAATGCTTTTCAACTAAGAAGCGCTCATGTTCACTCTGTAAATCGGCACCCCATTCATTGATAGGGAATTTAAATTTTTTCTTTTTATTTGGCTTGGAGTTTTTCAGAATATCAATGGCCTCCGTATAGCTCACTCTCTTAAAATTGTTATCAATGACAAACTTTAATTTTTCTCGTAAAGGCATGTCGCTCCGTTCAATTGCCGGTTTGGATTTTTCTTCATCCAACAGCCTTTTTTCAAGGAATTCCAGGTCATCTTTACAATGCTCTAAAATATACCCCAGGATGTATTTGATAAAATCTTCACTGAGATCCATATTGGCATCCAGATCGTTGAAAGCGACTTCTGGTTCTACCATCCAAAATTCTGCTAAATGCCTTGAGGTATTTGAGTTTTCGGCTCTAAATGTAGGTCCAAAGGTATAGACTTTTCCTAAGGCCATCGCATAAGTTTCAGCCTCTAACTGACCAGAAACCGTAAGGTTGGTTTCCTTACCAAAAAAGTCTTCTTTAAAATCAATATTCCCTTCCTCTGTAAGCGGTGGGTTTTTCTTGTCTAACGTGGATACACTAAACATTTCTCCTGCTCCTTCGGCATCAGAACCGGTAATGATGGGTGCATGAAAATAGTGAAAACCATTGTTTATGAAATACTGATGGATGGCAAAGGATAGTATAGATCGTATCCTCATGACGGCACTAAATGTATTGGTCCGAATTCTCAGATGCGCATTTTCACGCAAAAATTCCATGGTATGCTTTTTAGGTTGAATCGGATATTCATCCGGATTCGAAGCTCCTAAAATGGTAATTTCTGAAACCTGGATCTCAACAGTTTGACCTTTTCCCTGACTTTCTACCAACACACCTTTTACGTCAATGGCAGCTCCGGTATTGATTTGTTTTAAGACCTCCTCAGACGTGTTTTCAAAATCAATGACACATTGTATATTTTTGATGGTGGAACCATCATTTAAGGCAATAAATCGATTACTTCTAAAAGTTTTTACCCAACCTTTAATTTGAATTTCCTGTAATATATGTTCAGCCTGTAATAATTCGGCTACGCTTAAGTTCTGCATCCTCAAAATTTTGGTGGCAAAGATACGTAAAGCGATAAAAATTAGAAAGTATAATTATTTTAATATTTCCAGGAGATATTGACCATAGCCACTTTTTAATAAGGGCGTTGCCACAGCTTTAAGCTG